>NZ_JBHVST010000093.1:0-44242 GCF_042885015.1 Streptomyces sp. NPDC058086
GCGAAGGGGGTCCCTCCCTGTTCGAGCGAAGCCGAGAACTTGGGGGCGCGTGCATGGCGTCGCGGGGCAGACGGGAATTTGACGACAGGGCCTAGAGGTGTCCGGGGGCTAGAGCGCCCATTCCCGTACACCTTGGCGCAAAGTGTTCGTATGCGTCGCTACCCGAACTGTTCTTCGTAAAATACGACCAATGTTGCGCGTTCGAAGGAACCTATCTGCTTGTCGTGCCCTCTCATTGTGTGTCAGCTGGGAGCCAGTTGAGAGGGCGCGATGAGATGGGGACCGAATGCGGGACATCAGCCGGCGGGGAATGATCGGCCTCGGGGCGGGTGCCGCGGCGGCGATGGGACTCGCGGCGTGCGGCACCGACCAACAGGACGGTCAGGGCGGGGGCGGTGGTTCCCGGTCGGGCAAGCCCGGTGCGTCCGGCGAGCCCGGCGCCTCCTCGCACCCCGCCCGCCTGATAGGTGACGGCTCCACCTCCTTCACGGGCAAGCAGCCGAAGCAGCCCGCGAAGCCGGTTCCTCTGGAGCCCGGCCAGACCCCTCCGCAGTTCGTGATCTTCTCCTGGGACGGCGCGGGTGAGGTCGGGACCGGTCTCTTCTCCCGCTTCCTCGGGCTCGCCCGCGAGCACGAGGCGCACATGACCTTCTTCCTCTCCGGGCTGTACCTCCTGCCCGAGTCGAAGAAGCGCAAGTACCTGCCGCCGAACAACCCCCGGGGCGCCTCCGACATCGGCTATCTCTCCGACGACCACGTCAAGTCGACGCTCGGGCTCGTCCGGCAGGCCTGGCTCGACGGCCACGAGATAGGCACGCACTTCAACGGCCACTTCTGCTCCGGCCACGGCACCGTCGGCAACTGGACGCCGGCGCAGTGGCGCAGTGAGATCGACCAGGCCAAGTCCTTCGTCAAGGAGTGGCGGACCAACACGGGCTGGACCGATCTGCCCCCGCTGCCCTTCGACTACGAGAAGGAACTCGTCGGCGCGCGCACCCCCTGTCTGCTCGGCCAGAACAACCTGCTGCCCACCGCCAAGGAACTCGGCTGGCGCTACGACGCCTCCTCGCCCGGCGGCCGCCAGGTCTGGCCGCAGAAGCGGCACGGACTGTGGGACCTGCCCCTCCAGGCGATCCCCTTCCCGGGGCGCAGCTTCGAGGTGCTGTCCATGGACTACAACATGCTGGCCAACCAGTCGATCAACTCGACGAAGGCGCCCGCGCACAACTACCCGGCGTGGCGGCAGCAGGCGGGCGAGGCGTACGTCGCCGGATTCCGGCGGGCCTACGAGAGCAACCGGGCGCCCTTCTTCATAGGCAACCACTTCGAGCACTGGAACGGCGGCATCTACATGGACGCCGTCGAGTACGCCTTCAAGCACATCGCCCGGGAGAAGGAGAAGGGCGAGGACGTCCGCCTCGTCTCCTTCCGGCAGTACGTGGACTGGATGGACGTACAGAAGCCCGAGACACTGGCCAAGCTGCGGACGTTGGACGTGGGACAGCGGCCCGCGGGTGGCTGGAAGACGTTCCTCGGCGACACCGGCAAGGGGGCTGGTACGGGTTCGGGTACCGGTACTGGGACGGGTACTTCCAAGGGGTCCGGGGACGCCGCCTGAAATGGTGTTTTCCGCCCGCAAGGGGGGTGCGGAAGATCCTCGAAACGGGCATGCGAAACTTTTCACATGAGTGCCGCCTGCCGCGCCGAACAGCGCTCGAACCGCACCCGTAGCCGCGCCGCCCTGCTCACCACCGGGGCCGCCGTCGCCGCGCTTGTCCTGTCCGCGTGCGGTTCGGGCGGGACGTCCGGGGGCTCGGGCAACAGCAACTTCGTGGCGGGCAAGGACGGCATCTCGACCGTCGCCAAGGGCTCCCGGGTCGAGGCCCCCGACCTCTCCGGCCCGACCGTGGACGGCAAGCAGCTCGACGTCAAGGACTACAAGGGCAAGGTCGTCGTCCTGAACGTGTGGGGCTCCTGGTGCCCGCCGTGCCGTGCCGAAGCCCCGAACTTCGCCAAGGTCGCCAAGGACACCGCGGCGCAGGGCGTGCAGTTCGTCGGCATCAACACCCGTGACGCCAACGTCAGTCTGGCCCAGGCGTTCGAGAAGCAGCACGGCGTCAACTTCCCCAGCCTCTACGACCCCACGGGCAAGCTGCTGCTCCGCTTCAAGAAGGGCACGCTGAACCTGCAGACGATCCCCTCCACGATCGTCATCGACCGGGACGGGAAGGTCGCGGCCCGTACGCTGCAGGCCCTCAGCGAGGAGAAGCTCCGCGAGATGCTCGACCCCGTCCTCGCGGAGAAGTGACCGACGTGTCCCTTCTCGCCGCGTCCACGAACCTCGCCGCGTCGTCCGACACCGTCGTCAGCGGTGCGCTGGTGCTCGCCCTGCCGATCGCCGTCCTCGGCGGGCTCGTCTCCTTCTTCTCGCCGTGCGTGCTGCCGCTCGTCCCCGGCTATCTGTCGTACGTGACCGGTGTCACCGGCACGGATCTGGCGGAGGCCAGGCGGGGGCGGATGGTCGCGGGCGCCAGCCTGTTCGTGGTGGGCTTCACCGCCGTGTTCGTCTCCGGCGGGGCGCTGTTCGGCTACTTCGGGTCGACCCTCCAGGAGTACCAGAGCACGCTCAGCAAGATCCTCGGCGTACTGATGATCGCGATGGGCGTGTTCTTCATGGGGATGATGCCCTGGCTCACGCAGCGCGAGTTCCGCTTCCACAAGCGGCCGGTGACCGGCCTGGTCGGTGCTCCGATACTCGGCGCGCTCTTCGGCATCGGCTGGACGCCCTGCCTGGGACCGACGCTCTCCTCCATCAATTTTCTCTCCATGAACCAGGCGAGCGCGGGCCGCGGCGCCATACTGACCGTCGCGTACTGCGTCGGTCTGGGAGTGCCCTTCGTCCTCGCCGCCGTCGCCTTCCGCAAGGCGCTCGGTGCCTTCGCCTGGGTCAAGCGGCACTACGCATGGGTGATGCGGATCGGCGGCGGCATGATGATCGCGACCGGCCTGCTCCTGCTCACCGGTGCCTGGGACAGCATCGTGCAGCAGATGCAGACCTGGTCCAACGGCTTCACGGTAGGGATCTGATCGATGAGCACGACCGACACCGACACCGGCACGGGCAGGACGAAGGACCCGGCGGCCGCCAAGCGGCACATCGGGGTGAGCGCCGACGGCGAACTCGGCGAAGCCGGATCCCAGCTGTCCACCGCGCCGGTCGACACGGCCGTGCCCGGCTCCTTCGGCGGGTCCCGCGCGCCCGGCGCCCTGGGCTGGCTGACCTGGACCGGCCGTGAGGTCGTCGGCTGGGCCCGCTGGTTCTGGCGGCAGCTGACGTCGATGCGGGTCGCCCTGATCCTGCTCTTCCTGCTGTCGCTCGGGGCGATCCCCGGCTCGCTGATCCCGCAGTCCGGGACCGACGCCCAGAAGGTGGCGGACTTCAAGGACGCGCACAGCATCCTCGGGCCCGTCTACGACAAGCTCGGCCTGTTCCACGTCTACAGCTCGGTGTGGTTCTCCGCGATCTACATCCTGCTGTTCGTCTCGCTCATCGGCTGCATCGTGCCGCGCACCTGGCAGTTCGTCGGGCAGCTGCGCGGCCGTCCGCCGGGCGCCCCCAAGCGGCTGAACCGGCTGCCCGCGTACGCGACCTGGCGCACCGCGGCCGAGCCCGAGCAGGTCCGCGAGGCCGCCCTCAAGATCCTCAAGCAGCGACGCTTCCGGGCGCACATCGAGAAGGACGCCGTCGCCGCCGAGAAGGGCTACCTCCGCGAGACCGGCAACCTGCTCTTCCACATCGCGCTGATCGTGATGCTGGTCGCCTTCGCCTGGGGCCAGCTCTTCAAGTCCGAGGGCAACAAGCTGATCGTCGAGGGCGACGGGTTCTCCAACACGATCTCGCAGTACGACGACTTCAAGTCCGGCAACCTCTTCAGCACCGACGACCTCACGCCGTTCAGCTTCAACCTCAAGAAGTTCACCGGCACCTACGAGCGGACCGGCCCCAACAAGGGCACCCCCCGCACGTACCAGGCGGCCATCACCTACAGCATCGGCGCGTACGGCAAGGAGAAGAAGACCACCGTCAAGGTCAACGAGCCGCTGAGGATCGGCGACTCGAAGGTCTATCTCACCGCCCACGGTTACGCGCCGGTCGTCACCGTCCGGGACGGCAAGGGCAACGTCGTCTACCACGACGCCGTGCCGATGCTGCCGCTCGACTCGAACGTCACCTCGCAGGGCGCGATCAAGGTCATGGACGGATACAAGAACGCGCAGGGGACGACCGAACAGCTCGGTTTCTCCGCCTTCTTCGTGCCGACCTTCGCGGGTGCGGGCAAGGGCGACATGTTCTCCCAGTTCCCCGCGCTCGACTTCCCCGTGCTCGCGCTGTCCGGGTACCACGGCAGCCTGGGTGTCGACGCGGGCATCCCGCAGAACGTGTACCAGCTCGACACCTCGAAGATGAAGCAGTTCAAGGACGCGAAGGGCAACATCGTCAAGGCGCGCCTGCTGCCCGGCGAGACGATGAAGCTGCCGAACGGCGCCGGCTCCATCACCTTCGACAAGGGCATCAAGGAGTGGGCGAACTTCCAGGTCACCCAGCAGCCCGGCAGTGACTGGGCGCTGATCGGTGCCTTCACCGCGATCTTCGGTCTCGCCGGTTCGCTCTTCATCCGGCGCCGCCGCGTGTGGGTGCGGGCGACCACCGGGGCCGACGGTGTCACCGTCGTCGAGATGGCGGGCCTCGGCCGCAGCGAGTCCGCGAAGCTCCCCGAAGAACTGGGGGACCTGGCCGCCCTTGTGCACGACCAGGCGCCCACCAAGCCCGACACAGACGAAGCCGCAGTCGAAACCGACCCCGACGCCGAACCCTCCGTACCTGCCGCCGAACGGACTGAGAAGTGACTCTCGCCGCCGCAACAGACCTGGGTGCCGTGACCGATCTGGCCACGGCCACCAACGAACACCTCGCCAACATCAGCAACACGCTGATCTACTCCTCGATGGCCGTCTACACCCTGGCCTTCTTCGCGTACATCGCCGAGTGGATCTTCGGCAGCCGCAGCAAGGTCGCCCGTACGGCCGCCGCGCTCACCAGCGCCGAGAAGGCGAAGGCCCCCGCGGTCACCGCGCAGTCGGCGGGCGGTACGGCCGTCCTGGAGCGGCCGAAGGTCGTCACCCGGTCGGCGGCGGGCGCCCGTGACGTGCCCGACGGGCCCGGCGCACACGGCGGGGACGAGCAGGGCGACCTCTACGGCCGGATCGCGGTGTCCCTCACCGTGCTCGCCTGGGCCGTCGAGGCGGCCGGTGTCGTGGCCCGCGCGCTGTCGGTGCAGCGGGCGCCGTGGGGCAACATGTACGAGTTCAGCGTCACCTTCTCCACGGTCGCCGTCACCGTGTACCTGGTGATGCTGGCGCTGAAGAAGAACATCCGCTGGCTGGGCCTGCCCCTGGTCACCACGGTTCTCCTCGACCTCGGCCTCGCGGTCACGGTGCTCTACACGGCGAGCGACCAGCTGGTGCCCGCGCTCCACTCGTACTGGCTGTACATCCACGTCTCGACCGCGATCCTCTGCGGCGCCGTCTTCTACGTGGGCGCGGTCGGCACCCTGATGTACCTCTTCAAGGACTCGTACGAGAACAAGCTCGCCACCGGCGGCCAGCCGGGCCGGTTCGCCACCTCCGTCATGGAGCGGCTGCCCTCCTCGGCCTCCCTCGACAAGTTCTCCTACCGCGTCAACGCCGCCGTCTTCCCGCTGTGGACCTTCACGATCATCGCGGGCGCCATCTGGGCGGGCGACGCGTGGGGCCGCTACTGGGGCTGGGACCCCAAGGAGACCTGGGCGTTCATCACCTGGGTCGCCTACGCCTGCTACCTCCACGCCCGCGCCACGGCCGGCTGGAAGGGCCGCAAGGCCGCGTACATCGCCCTGATCGCCTTCGCCTGCTTCCTCTTCAACTACTACGGAGTCAACATCTTCGTCTCCGGCAAGCACTCCTACGCGGGCGTCTAGGCCAGGTCCTAGCCTTCGGCGCGTGCGGAACGGCCCGCCTCGGGCCACGCTGGTGTCATGACCGGAGTGACCCGAGGCATCGAAGAGGGCGCCACCGAGACCCGGGAGGACGGCACCCGCGTCCTGCACTACCTGCTGCGTTTTCCCCAGCCTGTGGAGAACGTCTGGAAGGCGGTGGCCACACCCGAGGGCCTGCGGGCGTGGCTGGCCGAGGCCGAGGTCTTCGAGCCGCGACTCGGCGGCGCGGTCACGCTCCGCGGGATCGGCAGCGGCCGGATCACGGCGTGGGACGTCGAGCGGATCGCCGAGTACACGGTCGAGGGGCGGGGCCGCATCCGCTTCCACCTGGAACCGACCCGCCCGTCAGGCACGACGGTCCGCTTCACCCACGAGTCCCCGAGCGACGAGGACCCGGGCTGGCGTCAGCGCTTCGATGGATTGGTCGCCCACTTGGCAAGCGCTCCGGACAGGAGCGCCCCTTAGGGGCGCGGGGCTGTGACATTGTGCGGCTCCGCCGCGTGGGCGCGACCAGCCACACACAGCCCGCACATACGAACCACCGATCCCCCAACGGCGCCCCCCGTCAAGCCGGCGGCAGACACTCCGCGGAGGGCGGCTTCCCCTCGGGCCACGCGATCTTCACAAAGCGGGCCCGGGACTCGGGCGTCAGCTGCACGATCGGCACCGCCTTGTCGTACGGATTGCCGTGGGCGTCCAGACAGATCCACCCGCTCGCCCCGTTCACCCGCAGCTCCTTGCCCTTGACCTGCGGCCACTGGAGCCCGACGTCCGCGAGGACCGGGATCTTCCCCGTCGGCGACGCCCCGCGGATGCCGCGCACGGCGAGCCGCATGGCGTCGTACGCGATGATCAGCTGGCCGTCGTCCAGGGCGATCGGCCCGACGGGCCCGACGGGCTCCTTCCCGGCACTCCCCAGAAGCGACTGCAGCACCTTCGCGTCGGCCGCGCTGCCGCCCGTCTTCGCGGTGTCCTTCAGCCAGGCGTCCGGGTGGGCCAGGGACGTGTAGCGGACGGTCAGCAGCGGGTCCTTGAGGGCGGCCGGGTCGAGGTCCTTGTCCCCGGCGAGGTAGGAGCCCTCGTCGCCGGTGAGCACGGTGAACCGGCGGTCGTGGCAGCCGCGCTGGCCCAGCATGTTGATGAACTGCCGCAGCTGGGTGTGGCGCCCCGCGAACAGGATGGTGTTCGTGGTGGTCGGCGTGTTGCAGAGGATGTTGGTGATCTGCATGAAGACGTTGGAGGTACTGCCCTCCTTGCTGCGGTCTGCGGGCGGCGTGAACGGCTGGGCCTCGTAGCGCGAGCCCTTGAGCATCTTCTCGAAGGACGCCTGGAGCGTGCGCGTGTACGGGTCGCCGGTGCGGTCGTAGACGAGGAAGGCGTTGGCGGCGGAGACCTTGGCGAAGGAGGCGAGGGCGCGTGCCTCGTCGGTGTTGGTGGGGGAGACCCGGGCGAGCCCGGGGAACGGGTCCTTGCCGTCCTGCCCGTTGGCCAGGTCGTCGGCGGTGATCGAACTCCCTATCACCGGGATGCCCCGGCTGGTGAGCTCCTTGACGGCCTTCTTGTTGTTGTCGGTGCTCAGACCGACCCCGGTCACCGCGCGCAACCGGTCGGAGCCTCCCGTCATGCCCGCCAGTTGGTCGGCCGTGTGCTGCCAGTACGTGCCGGTGGAGCCGGGGTTGGCCAGCACCAGGCGGATCTTCGGCTTCAGGCCGGTGGTGTCGTGGTTGGCCTGGTACTGGGCCAGATAGGCGCCCTGGAGCTCGTGCAGCACATCGGCCAGGTTGTCGGCGTCGGTGGCGGTGAAGGGTTCGAGGAGCGCGACCGTGACGTAACTGCCGGGCGCCAGACGGGCGTTCTCGCGGTGGATCGCCCGTACGGTGTCGGCGAACTGCGGACGCCCGAAGGCGTACGTCGTCCACGAGACGCCCACGCACTCGTCGCTGCCCTTCGGCTGGACGACGCCGGGCGCGCAGGAGCGATTCTCCTTGGTGGCCGTCATACCGCCCCAGACGCCGAGACCCGCCAGTACCGCCGCGAGGGCCAGCGCGACATACCTGCGGAAACGAATCTCCCAGACGTCCTCGCGCAGCCAGGTCCACAAGCGCGCCATCACAGGTCCCCGTTCCCGTTCTCGTCGTCGTCAGGGATGCGCAGGGGGCGGCCGGCGAGGGCGTCCGACGGCCACTCCCGTGAGGCCCGCCACAGCAGCGGGTTGCCCGCGGGCCGCAGGTTCGACAGCTGCTCCAGCTCGAAACGGAGCCGGTCGGACACCTTCGGATCCGGCAGCACCAGCGGATCGGTGAGCTGCCAGACCGCGTGCAGCAGGCGTCGTACCCGCAGATGCAGTACGGCGTCCACGCTGTCCGGCGGCTGCTGGGCGGCGTCGGTGCGGCCTAGCGCGACGGCCGCCCGGTCGTCGTGACCGCCGTGGCCACCGAAGTCGCGGCCGTCCGGGCCGTGTGCGTGGTAGTAGGGCGCGGACGCGATGAAGACGAGCGAGGACAGCCAGGACCCGGTGTCGGTGCGCGGGAAGGTGTCGCGCAGGTGCGCCACCGCGAAGTCGGCCTTGCCGAGGGCGAGTTCGTGGTGCAGTCGACAGCGCGCGCTGTCCGGCTGGTCCCCGTCGCCGAAGTGGTCGATGAGGGTGCGGTGCACGGACCGCCAGCGTGCGTGGTCGGGGTCGTCGTGGTGCAGCCGCAGCAGGAGCAGCGCGCGCAGGAACGGATCGCCCACGAACTGCCCGGCGGCGCTCGTCCAGCCCTCCTCCGTGAGCCGTTCCTCCAGTGCGAGGACCCCCGACGCGCCGAAGTCGTCGGAGAGCTGGACCTCCGCGAGCGCGCAGGCCGAGTCGCGGTCGTGGGCCGCGGCGAGCACGGTCAGCTCGTCGAGCCGGCCACCGGGTACGAGCCGGTCGAGCAGCTCCTGATAGGTGGGCCGGCCGTCGTTGTCCTCATGGACGGCGACGTCGGAGGTGAGCAACTCGCCGAGGGACTTGGCTCCTTGGGGCAGGTTCTGGCGGGCGGACTCCGCGAGGAGGGTGACCCCGAGTGGGCTGCCGCCGGACAGCCGGTGGGTGGCGTGCGGGAGTTGAGGGGGGACGGCGAGGCCCTGCGAGACGCCGCCCACGAGGTGCAGGGTGTCGTCCGGGGTCAGCGGCGGCAGCGCGACGAGCAGCGCCCGCGAGGACGGCGAGGTGCCCGGCTCCCAGTTGGTGTGCCGGGCGACCTCGGGGAGGGTGCGGCGGCTCGCGTTGCGCAGTGCTCCATGGCTGTAGCCGCGCAGGGCGGCGAAGAAGACGACGTGGTCGGCGATGCCGTCGGCGCGGTCGCGCAGCACCGGTTCCATCAGGCCGAGGCCCGCCCGTTCCTGCACGTTGTCGATCAGTACGACCGGGCGGCCCAGCCGGTGCGAGCGCTGCATGACCCCCGCGTACGCGTCGTCGAGGTCGGCCAGCAGGGCCCGTACGAGATAGCGCTCGGCGTGGGTGCGGGAGTCGCCGCCCGCGCGGAAGTGCGAGGAGAGCAGGATCAGGCCGAGCTTGGGATTGCCGCCCGCGTTCGGATAGTCGCGGTACCAGATGGCGGCCCTGCGCAGTCGGCGGGGAGCGGGTCCGATCCCCTCGGCGAACGCCTCCAGGGTGGCTTCGATGATCGGCGCGATCACGGGACCCGTACCGCTGAGCGAGGCGATGAGCTTGGAGACGACCTTGCTCACCCAGCGGCCCGCGAACCCCGAGAGCCATGAGCCGGTCTCGTTCAGCAGCAGGATCCGCTCCGCCTCCTGCCGGATGCGGGGCACGTCACGGTCGCTCCAGCCGCCCGCCGCGACGGCCAGCAGCCCGGACGTCAGGCGCGGAAATCCGATCCGCCCGGCGCCGGTCACCGGCTCCGCGAGCTGCTCGGCGATGGTGGTGAGCGCCTGTCCCACCGGCGACCAGGACTCCGCGGGTCGCTCGGCGGGCGGCCCGGCGAACTGCCGTTCCTCGCCGTCGACCAGCGCGACCGGTGTGTGGCCGCGATACGCGTCACGCAGCTCCCGCAGTACGGCGCTCTTGCCGAGCCCCCGCCCGCCCGCGAACACCACGAAGGGCAGTTCCTTCGGGTGTTCGTACGGGGACGAGCGCAGCTGGTACGGGCGCAGGCCGACGAGCCGTGGTGCAAGACCGGGCGGATCGGTGTCGAACAACGCTCCGCGTCCGTGCAGCCCTCTGTGCACCGCATCTCCCCCTGGCGCGGTCCGGTCCTGCTCTGTGCTGCTGTGAGGTCTATCAACACCAGTGTAAAAAGGGGGAGTTGATTCGGACTAGGGCATGGGATGTCCGTTTGGTTACGAAATTTTTCCGCGCCCTTTCATCCAGCTATCCCACGGTGATCGAATCCAGCTTTTCGCGCAGATAAACATGGGAGTCGACGGGCGGATACGCGACGCGGCCCACCGGCGCGGGCACCGACTCCACCACCGTCCCCGGCGTGCACTCGCCGAAGTAGACCAGCGACATCAGCTCCTCGGCCGGCGCGTCGGCGGGCGGGGGCAGCACCCGGTGCCGTCCCGAGCGCCACCGGTCACCCGTCCAACGGGCCATCAGATCGCCGATGTTGATCGTGAACGCCGCCGGGTCGAAGGGCGCGTCCTCCCAGCCGCCCTCGTCCGTGTAGACCTGCAGCCCGCCCTTGCCGGCCTGCCGGTCGAGGATGGTGACGGTGCCGAAGTCTGTGTGGGGGCCGATACGGAACTGGCCGGGCTCCGGCTCGCCGACGACCTCCGTTCCCGGGTACCAGTTGATGTTGAAGCCGTACGTCGGGTGGTCCATGTGCCGGGTGAAGAAGTCCGGCTCCAGTCCCAGCGCCTCACCCAGGAGGGCCAGCAGGTGGTTCTCCAGTTCGCCCATCCCCGCCAGGTACTCCGCGCAGAGCTTTTGCAGCTCGGGGGCCTCAGCGGGCCAGACGTTGGGCGCGTACCACTCCGCGTTCGTCTCCGGGTCCTCGAAGGGCTCGTGCGTCGCGAAGGTCAGCGACTCCTTGAGGTCGGGGGGCGTCTGCGTACCTTCCGAATAACCGTTGGCCTCGGCACCCGGGCCGAGCCAGCCGCGCCCGCCGACCTGGACGGCGTACGGCTGCTTGACCTCCGTGGGGAGGGCGAAGAAGGCACGGGCGGCCTCGCGGATGCGGGTGCGCAGGGCCGGGTCCACACCGTGTCCGGTGACGAGGAGGAAACCGGCGCTCTGGAGGGCTTCGTCGACGGTGCGGGCGATGACGGTACGGGCGTCGGGATCGCCGTCCAGCCAGGGCCGCAGGTCGACGGTCGGGATGCGGGGGGTACCGGGGGTACGGGGGCTGCTCTGGGGGTTACTCACCAATGTCCTCGTTCCACAGAGCCGGGTGGTCCTTGATGAAGTCGCGCATCAGCGCGGCGCACTCGGGGTCGTCCAGGAGCACGATCTCCACGCCGTGCTCGGCCAGCCAGTCGTGGCCGCCGTGGAAGGTCTCCGCCTCACCCACCACGACCCGCGAGATGCCGAACTGGCGCACCAGGCCGGAGCAGTACCAGCACGGCGACAGGGTCGTCACCATCGTCGTACCGCGGTACGAACGCTGTCGTCCCGCGGCGCGGAACGCCGAGGTCTCCGCGTGCATGGACGGGTCGCCGTCCTGGACCCGCCGGTTGTGACCGCGGCCCAGCAGCGTGCCGTCCGCGCCGTACAGCGCGGCGCCGATGGGGATGCCGCCCTCCGCCAGCCCGGCGCGGGCCTCCGCGACGGCGGTCGACAACCACATCCGTGCCCGTGCCTGATCGATGCGCTCCATGACTCCACTCTGCTGTGGCCGAAACACGAGGGCAACGTGCGGAAAGTACTCTCCCGGCAAGCCGCACCCGGACGGACTGTCAGCGCCTGAAGGAGGTACCCGTGCCCGCACTCACCCTCCGCGACATCCTGGCCCTCGACCCCGTCCGCGGCAGCGAGCCCGAACTCCTCGCCGGCGAAGGCGCCCTGGACCGCCCGGTCCGCTGGGTGCATTCGAGCGAGGTGTACGAGGGGGCGAACTTCCTCGACGGCGGCGAACTGCTCCTGACCAACGGCTTCGGGCTGACCGACGCGGACGAGGACACCCGGCGGCGCTACGTGCGCGAGCTGACCGCGCGCGGAGCGGCGGGGCTCGCGGTGGAGGTCGGACGGTCGCTGGTGCGGATGCCGGAGGAGGTCGTCGACGAGGCCCGGCGGCTCGGGCTGCCGCTGCTCGCCCTGCACCGGGTGGTGCCCTTCGTCCGCATCACCGAGGCCGCCAACCGGGCGATCGTGGCGCGTGGCCTGTCGGGGCGGGCGGCGTCCGTACGGCCCTGGGGCGGCGACCACACCGCCGCGCTGCTCGCCGATCTCGCCGACGGGCAGGCCCTCAACCAGCCCGAGGTGGAGGCCGGCGCTCGCCGGGTTCCATCCGGGGCCGGGCGCGCGGCTGGTCGGGGTGTCGGCGCACGGGGCGCGCGAGCCGGGCGTGGTCGACCGGGCGGCGCGCTCCCTGGGCGGGGTCGCGGTGCTGCGGGCGGCGTTCCCGGGGGACGTACTGGCGCTGGTGGCGATGCCGGACGACGCCGTACGGGCGGTGACGGCGCGGCGGGATGTCGTACGGGCCGTGCAGGAGGCCTTCCGGACGGTCGCCGAGGCCGGGGTGACCGTGGCGGTCGGACACGCGGTCCTCGCGGGCGGCGGCTGGCTGCGCTGGAGCGAGACACTGCGGGCGGCCCGGACGACCCTGGAACTGGCGCTCACCGTGCCGTCCGCCGAACCCGGCCCGACCGGTGGCCCGGTCGTCACCTCCTCCCGCGCCCTCACCCTGGAACGCGAGCTGACCCGAGGCGGCGTGGACGCCAACCGCGACCGCCTCGCCCGTCTCGTCCAGCACACCCTGGGCCCCCTGCTGGCCTGGGAGGCCGCCCACCCCAGCGACCTCGTCCGCACCCTGGAGATCCACCTCCGCCACGGCTGTTCACCCACCCGCACGGCGGCCCTGCTCCACATCGGCCGCCAGTCCCTCTACCAGCGCCTGGAACGCATCGAATCCCTCCTGGGCCTGGAGATCGACGACCCGGACCTGCTGGGGGAACTGCTCGCGGCCCTGTGCGCGCACCGGATCGTGCGGGGGGTGCCGGCGACCGCGGACGGCGGCCTGCGGACGGTGGCCTGACCTGCCCCGGTCCGGCCTGACCGTCAGCAGGTGTGTGCGCGGGCCCGTGCGTACTGCCGGGCCAGCGCGCGGAAGGACTCCTTCGGCTCCCAGTGCCATCCGCCGTGGCGGTCCTCGATCGTCTTCACGATGCCGTAGCTCGCCGTGTCGAGGTCGTGGCGCGGGTCGCGGGGGCGGTGCGGGGCGTCGGGGGCGACGAAGGTGTACGCCATCGCCGAGTACAGGCCCATCGACTCGAACACCGACAGCACGTCCGTCAGATACGCGGCCTGGGTGCGCTCACTGCGGACGAGACCCGCCTTGATCTCCGGCGGCTCCTTTCCGTAGTCGACGACGTCCCAGCCCATGCCGCCCTTCTCCGGCGCGCCCTCGAAGGTGCAGCAGCCGAATTCCATGACGGCGACGGGTTTCCCGAAGCGCCGCAGCGCGGCGAGGTCGCGGACGTAGGCGTTCCGGTCCCGGAACCAGCCGTAGTAGTCGACACCGACGAGGTCGAAGAGGCCCCAGTCGACGTCCTCGTCCTGGGCGGCGGCGTACGTGAGCCGCCCGTGGAAGACGGACCTGCCCACAGACGCCGCCTTCGCCGTGAACCGGTGCAGGTGCCGTGCCATCAGTACGGGATCGAAGTCGCCCTTGAGCAGATGCTCGACGCGCTCCTGGGCGTTGGCGCCGGGCACGATCCCGGGCACGTACAGCACGAACTCGCAGCCGACACTGAGATGCACTCCCGCGCCCCGTCGCCGCAGCCGCTCGGCGAACCGGCCCGTCTGCGCGAGGTGGTCGAGGATCTCGCGTTCCGGTACGTCGCCCAGAGTCGGCTCCAGCCAGACGTTCAGACCGAGCTCCGCCGCCTCGGCCGCGGTGGCGGTGAGCCGTTCGACTCCGTTGCCGGTGACCTTGACGGAGTCGGCGTGCAGGTCGTGCGCGACGGCGCGCAGGTCGCGGCGCATGCGCCCGGGGCTCCACCCGGTGCCCGGCGTCTCCCCGTCCGTCACCTCGTACACCACACCCCGGTACGTCAGCCCCGGCCGACGGCCCGTGGCCCCGGCCCGGCCGGCCGGCAGCACCACCGCGCCCCCGGCCCCCGCGGCCATCCCCATGAACCGAGCCCGGGTGATCCCCCGCATCGCGCCTCCCGTGTCCGTCTTCGCGTTCGCGGACTTCATTCTGGGAGGCGGTCCTTCGTCTTGCTGTCCGCCGATGGTCTACGCACGGCCGACGAAAGTATCGGCGGGGCCCCGAAGGCACGTCACACCTCGGACGCCGCCTCGACGATGCCGTACGCCAGGGCGTCGAAGTTCTCCCGGTAGAAGCCCAGCCGGATGTGGAAGGGCTCCTGCAGGAACGCGCCCTCGCGTGAGACGAACATGGTCGGCGCGGTGGTCAGCGCGCTGTGCACCGCGTGCAGTTCCTCCGCGCGGAAGCGGATGTCACGTGACTCCGTGTGCCCGCCGGAGAGGCGGTCGATGAGCGCGTCGACCGTCTCGCGGCCGATACCGAGCTGCAGGGTCAGGGTCAGGTCACTGTCGTCCCGGTGACGCAGGTAGGTCAGCGCCTCGCGCATCGCCGCCGTCTGGGCCAGGGTGAGCCGCGCGACGAACCCGTCCCCGTCCCGGGTCAGCTTGAACCGTGTTCTCATGCGTCTCCGCTCCCCTCCTCATCCCGTCCCTCGGAGGAAAACGTCGACGTCACGCCGAGGGTTCCGGCCTGCGGGCCAGCACGAACGCCTGTGGCGTGCCCTCGCGCGCGTCGGCCTCGCGGACGAGGCGGGCGACCTCCACCAGCCCCGCCTCGCGCAGCAGCCCGGCGACACGCTCGGGTGGGAAGCGGTAGACGTCGAGGTCCAGGTCATGGCCGTACGCGTGATCGAGGTGCACACGCTCGTCGCCCACCTTGAAGGCGATCAGCAGATGACCGCCCGGTGCCAGGATCCGGTGGAACTCGCGGAAGAACAGCGGAAGTTCGTCCAGCGGCGTGTGCACGGTCGAGTACCAGGCGAGGGCCCCGGCGAGTGACGCGTCCTCGACGTCGAGATCCGTCATCGTGCCCACCTCGAAGCGGAGGTGCGGGTGGCTGCGCCGGGCCACGGCGACCATCTGCGGCGACAGATCGATCCCGTACGCGTCCAGCCCGAGACCCTCCAGGTGGATCGTCACCCGCCCCGGCCCGCACCCGAGGTCCGCGACCTGCCCGCCCCCGCCGTCCCGCACCTTCTCCGCGAAGGCGGCGAGCATGGCCCGGTCGAAGGGCTTGTGCTCCAACTCGGCCTTGAGGAGCTTGCCGTAGTCGACGGCGACGGTGTCGTACGACGCCCTGGTGGCGTCCGGGCGGGAGGGCATGGGGTGAGAGGTCGCGGGGTGAGAGGTCATGGCGCGGGAGACTAGTCGGGCGGACTGACAAGTCCGATGCGTCGTCGTCACGCGAGGTCGGCGGCCCCGTCCGTGCCGTGGGCGCGCAGCAGCAGCTTTCCCGTGCTCGTCCGCGTCCCCATCAGCCGGTGCGCCTCCGCCGCGTCCGACAGGGCGAACTCCGCCGTCACCGGCAGGGACACCACCCCGTCGACCACTGTCCGGAAGGCGCGTTCGGTGAGGGCGCGCAGTTCGGTCGGGGCCGTCTGGGCCAGGGTGAGGATGGAGAAGCCGGAGACCGACAGGGCCAGCGGGTAGAGGTCCGGCTGGCCCAGCTGCCATGGCTGCGCCCCGCTCGCGTTGCCGAAGGAGACCAGGCGGCCGAAGGGGGCGAGGGCGGCGAGGGAGGCCCGCAGGGTTTCGCCGCCGACCGGGTCGAGGGCCAGGTCCACCCCGCGACCGTCCGTCGCCTCGCGCACCTCCTTCGCGAAGGAGGCGGAGGAGGTGACGAAGACCTCGTCGTAGCCGTGCTCCCGTGCGTACTCGGCCTTCGCCGCACCCGACACCACCCCGTAGACCGCCCCGGCCCCCGCCGCGCTCGCCAACTGCCCCAGCACCGTGCCCACCCCACCCGCCGCGCCCTGCACGAGCACCGTCTCGCCGGGCTGGAGCCGGCCCACGGCATGGATCAGGGCGTACGCGGTGGGCAGCACGGTGGGGAGGGTCGCGCCCGTGCGCAGGCCCACACCGGCCGGCAGCGGGAAGACGGTCACCGCGTCGGCCACGACGACGTCCGCGTACGCGCCGCCCTGTGTCAGGGCGGCCACCTCCTGCCCCACGGCGAGGCCGGTGACCCCGGCGCCGAGGGCCCGGACGCGGCCCGAGACCTCCAGACCGGGGACGAAGGGCAGGGCGGGCACCCGGTAGCCCTCGGCCCGTGCCTTGAGGTCGGCGAAGTTCACACCCGTGTACGCCACGTCGATGCTCACCTGCCCCGGACCGGGCTCGGGCACCTCCGCCTCCACGACCTTCAGTACCTCGGGACCGCCGTACTCCTGGATCTCGACCGCGCGCATGGCACACCCCTCGCGAGAGCTCGTCAACTCGACTGTTCAATGAAAACCGAACAGTCGGGAGTGTATGGTTTCCATCGAACACTCGGCAAGGTGTGGAAGATCTGAGGGGAGTCGGGCGTGGCGGAACGAGCGAGTCACAGAGCCGCCCCGGAACACACCCATCCCGACGACGTTCCGGTCCAGACCGCCCTCGCCGCCCTCGCCGATCCCGTACGCGTCACGCTCGTAAGGGAGTTGGCCGACTCGGCGGAGTGGACACGCAGTTGCGGCAGCTTCGATGTGCCGGTCGGCAAGGCGGCCCTCAGCCACCACTTCGCGGTGCTGCGCGGGGCGGGTCTGGTGGAGCAGCGCGACGAGGGGCCCAAGCGCGTCAACCGCCTACGACGCGAGGAGTTCGAGGCCCGCTTCCCCGGACTCCTCGACCTGGTGCTGCGTGAGGACCCGACGCACTGAACCGATTCGCCGCCCCCCGCGTCAAAGGGGCATGAAGAAGCGTGTGAGGGGTCGGACGGCCACCGGTGCCACCGTGACCGGTGCCGTCGTGCTGCTGGGAGCGCTGCTCCACGGATCGAGCGCCGTCGCACAGGCCGAGCCCGCGCATACCGCGCCCGTCACCGCCACCTGCGTCGGCACGCGGCCGGCCGGGAGCCTTCCCGACCGGGGCGCCGAGGACTTCACCCCGCTGGACCGCACCCTGGCTCACGTCGGCAGGATGGGGGAGTCCGCCCGCTACGCCGCCGTCTACACCGGCATGTCGGTCGACGAGGAGGACCGGGCCACGGACGTGTACCGCATGCCGTCCGCCTCCTTCGACGCCGACCTCTGCGGCGCCGCCGAGAAGGGCGTCACGGTGCGGCTGCACGACACCGATGCCAACCGGACCGACCTGGAGGCCCTCGCCGACCGGATCGCCGAGGACATGTCCCGCTGGAACGGCACCTTCGACCTGCGCGAAGTCGGCGTGGACGAGGCGGGGTTCGTGTTCGTGGGCGTCGACGACCCCTCCACCGCCCGACCCCTCGTCCAGAAGGCCTTCGGCGCACGGCACATCGAGGTGGGGTACGCCGAACAGGCCTCGCTGCTGAGCGCCACCGGCTGACCGCTCAGCCCGTGCGGGGCACCCGCCGCAGCAGCGCGTACAGCGCCGCGCTCACCGCGAAGCCCACCAGGCAGGTGATGTCGCCGAAGGACGCCCAGTGCTTCGGCACCCAGCCCACGTACTTCTCCTGGTTCGAGAAGAGCGGAACCGAGACCGCCACGCCGATCAACAAGGCGGTGATGCCAGGCCAGTTGGTGAACGCGCGGTCGCCCAGGCGCCGGGCCGGCTCGTCGTCGGGTGTACGGGTCAGGAACCACCGTTCCACCAGCACCACTCCCAGCCACGGTCCGATCCAGTACGCGATGACCAGCAGGAACGCCTCGTACGCATGCCCGGCGTCGGACAGCGACGCCCACGCCGCCGCCGTGCCCACCACACCCGAGAGCACCACCAGCGCGCCGCGCCCCAGCCGGGCCGGCAGCCGCAGGCCGAGCGAGGTGATGGACATGGCGGAGGAGTAGACGTTCAGCGCGTTCGCCGAGACACCGCCCAGGATGATGGAGAGCAGTACCAAGTCACCGAGCCAGGACGGGAGATGGCCGGTGAAGGCGGCCGTCGGGGTCGCGCTGTCGGGGGCCGCGATCGTCGCCGACGCCGCACCGATGAGAGAGACGGCCGCGACGGAGAGGAAGAGTCCGACGGCCGGGTAGAGGGCGGTCCTGAACTTGTTCGCCGTACGGGGGAGGTAGCGCGAGTAGTCCGTGGCGTACGGGTTCCAGCCCGCCGCGTACCCCCACGCCGTGCTGAACGCCAGCAGGAAGCCGCCGATGCCGCCGCCCCCGCCCGAGGCGCCCAGGTCCGCGTGGTCGAACGTCCACACCCCCGCCACCAGGAACACCACCGCCAGCGCCGGGAACGCGTACTTCTCGAAGGCGTGCACGAAGTTGTGGCCGATGAAGCCGATCGCGATCTCGACCGCCACCACCAGCAGCAGCGAAGGCAGGGGGCGCAGACCCGTCAGCGTGTTCAGCGCGAACGCGGCGCTCACGCTGTTCACGGCGAACCAGCCCACGCCCGCCACCAGGGCGTTCACCCCGGCCGGCAGCAGATTGCCCCGGTAGCCGAAGGAGAGGCGGCCGATCACCATCTGCGGGACGCCGAACCGGGGTCCGTCGAGGGACAGGACGCCTTGCGTCAGCGCGCCCAGCGCCGTGCCCAGCAGCAGTGCCGCGGCCGCCTGCCAGAAGTCCAGCCCGAAGAAGAGGACCGAGATCACGCCGATGTACACGGTCGCGAACTCGATGTTCGGGGAGGCCCAGGTCCACAGCAACTGGAGCGGACTGCCGTGGCGTTCGGCGTCGGGGATCGGTTCCGAGCCCGCCGTCTCGACGGCGATGACTCGGTCGCCGTACTCGGGCGTGATCGGTGCGGTGGTGCCGGGGGGAGCGGTCGTCATGCACCGTAAGTGTCCGGGGCGCCGTCACCCCCGGCCAGAGGCGCACTGTCCGTTCCGGGAGGCTCGTCGGCGTACACCTTGTACGGGCGTCAGCTCTCGGACTCCTCGCCGGCCTCGCGCCGGCGCAGCTCCTCCTCGCGGCGCCGCAGGTCGGCCTCCCAGTCCTTCAGGAGTGCCTCGTCCTTGACGTTCTTGGAGGGGGACGACTCCGCGTTGAGGGAGTTCAGGAACTCGGGGTTGTCGTCGGGGGCGACGTACTGCGGGCGCTGGTCGCGGTGCCACTCGGAGGGCGTGACGCCTCGGGTCGGGCCCCGGCCGACCTTGCCCGCGACGAGCCAGGCGATCGGGCCGACGAGGACTTCTCCGAAGAGCAGGATGACGATCACCCACACCACCTTGGGCAGGCCGCGGACCTCCTCCTCCGGCGTGTTCAGGCAGTCGATGAACGAGTAGATCCACAGCGCCAGGACCAGCAGGAACGGCAGATACCTGAGCATGGCGGAACGGTCCCCCAGTGGACGATGGCGGGGCGGTGCGGGGCCCCGGTGACGCGCACAGGGTAGCGGCTGACTTCAACGGGGGGATGACACTTTCCCCGCCCCCGCCGCCCCAGCCCCCGGGTGGGTTCGTCGACTGCGGGTGGGCGGGGGCTGGTCGCGCAGTTCCCCGCGCCCCTGAAAGCCTTGGCCTGGTCGGCGTTCATCTTTCAGCCCGTCCGGCGTTTGAGGACGAGGCCGTTCAGGCCGATAGGGGGTCTGGGGGCGTAGCCCCCAGCGGGGTGGAAGGGGCGGAGCCCCTGGGACGGGACGGGTAGGGGCGGCGGGGGCGAGAGGGGTGGTCCTGCCCACGGCGGTGGGGCGCACGTCGGTGTCGGGCGGCCCTCAGCGATACTTGGACGCATGGCTTACGACGATCTTCGATCCCTGCTGAGGGCGCTGGAGCGCGAGGGCGACCTCAAGCGCATCAAGGCCGAGGTGGACCCGTATCTGGAGGTCGGGGAGATCGTCGACCGGGTGCAGAAGGCGGGTGGACCGGCGCTGCTCTTCGAGAACGTGCGCGGGTCCGCCATGCCGCTCGCCATGAACGTCTTCGGGACCGACCGGCGGCTGCTGAAGGCCCTCGGCCTGAAGTCGTACGGCGAGATCAGCGAGAAGATCGGCGGCCTGCTCAGGCCCGAGCTGCCCCACGGCTTCGTGGGCGTACGCGAGGCCTTCGGCAAGCTCGGCGCGATGACCCACGTACCGCCGAAGAAGGTGAAGTCCGACAACGCGCCTGTGCAGGAGGTCGTGCTGCACGGTGAGGACGTCGACCTTGACGCCCTCCCCGCGCTCTTCACCTGGCCCCAGGACGGCGGCTCCTTCTTCAACCTCGGGCTCACCCACACCAAGGACCCCGAGTCCGGGATCCGCAATCTCGGGCTCTACCGCCTTCAGCGCCACGACAAGCGCACCATCGGCATGCACTGGCAGATCCACAAGGACAGCCGCAACCACTACCAGGTGGCGGCGAGGAGGGGAGAGCGACTGCCCGTCGCGATCGCCTTCGGGTGCCCCCCTGCCGTGACGTACGCCTCCACCGCCCCCCTGCCCGGTGACATCGACGAGTACCTCTTCGCCGGGTTCATCCAGGGCAAGCGGATCGAGATGGTGGACTGCAAGACCGTCCCGCTGCAGGTCCCCGCGAACGCGGAGGTCGTGCTCGAAGGGTGGCTGGAGCCGGGGGAGATGCTCCCGGAGGGGCCCTTCGGCGACCACACGGGGTTCTACACGCCCCAGGAGCCCTTCCCGGCGCTGACCATCGACTGCGTCACCATGCGCAAGCGGCCGCTGCTCCAGTCGATCGTCGTGGGGCGGCCCCCGACGGAGGACGGCCCCCTCGGGCGAGCGACCGAGCGCTTCTTCCTCCCCCTGCTGAAGATCATCGTGCCGGACATCGTGGACTACCACCTCCCCGAGGCCGGCGGTTTCCACAACTGCGCGATCGTCGCGATCGACAAGAAATACCCCAAGCACGCCCAAAAGGTGATGCATGCCGTCTGGGGGGCGCACATGATGTCCCTCACGAAGCTCATCGTGGTCGTGGACTCGGACTGCGACGTCCACGATCTGCACGAGGTCGCGTGGCGGGCCCTCGGCAACACCGACTACGCCCGCGACCTCACCGTCGTCGAAGGCCCCGTCGATCATCTCGACCACGCCTCCTACCAGCAGTTCTGGGGCGGCAAGGCGGGCATCGACGCGACGAGGAAGTGGCCCGAGGAGGGTTACACCCGGGACGGGGGATGGCCGGAAATGGTTCTCTCCGACCCGGAGACGGCGGCGACGGTCGACCGCCGTTGGAAGGAGTACGGCCTGTGAGGTCCATCAAGAGCACAAGGGCGGGCGGCCGGTGACCAGCGCATCCGCCGCGCTCCCGCAGCAGCCGGGGCGCACCAAGGCCTTCCTCCGGCTCGTCATGATCGAGCACTCCGTCTTCGCGCTGCCCTTCGCCTACATCGCCGCGCTGACCGCGATGTTCGAGTGGGACAAGAACGTCCACTGGGGCAGGCTGCTGCTCGTCACGATCGCGATGGTCGGGCTGCGCACGTTCGCGATGGCGGCGAACCGGATCATCGACCGCGAGATCGACGCCCGCAACCCGCGCACGGCCCACCGCGAGCTGGTCACCGGCGCGATGAGCGTGAAGCACGCGTGGACGGGCGCGCTGGTCGCGCTGGTCTTCTTCCTGGGCGCCGCGGCCCTCCTGAACCCCCTGTGCCTGGCCCTGGCCCCCATCGCCGTGATCCCGATGGTGGTGTACCCGTACGGCAAGCGGTTCACGAACTTCCCGCAGGCCATCCTGGGTCTGGCCCAGGCGATGGGCCCGATCGGCGGCTGGCTGGCGATCTCCGGCGAGTGGTCGTGGGACGCCGTCATCCTGGGGCTCGCGGTCGGGATCTGGATCGGCGGCTTCGACCTGATCTACGCCTGCCAGGACGTCGAGACGGACCGTGAGATCGGGGTCATGTCGGTACCGGCGCGCTTCGGTATTCCCGCCGCGATCTGGGGGGCGCGCGCCTGCCACGCCGTCACCACCGCCCTGTTCGCCTGGTACGCCGTCGCCACCGACGCGGGTGCGTTCTTCTGGCTGGGCCTGCTGATCGTCGCGGGCGCGTTCCTCTACGAGCACTCCATCGTGAAGCCGCACGACCTGTCCCGTCTGAACCGCGCGTTCTTCCAAGTCAACGGATTCATCGGCATCGCCCTGTTCGTGTGTGCCCTGCTCGATCTGCTGGTCCGCGGGCTCACGGTCTGAATCCCGACAGCCGCCGGATACCCTCGACATCATGAAGCCAGGACAGACGCAGCGCCGGCCTTGGATCGTGGGGGTGTCGGGTGCCTCCGGTACGCCCTACGCCGCCTCCGTGCTGCGGGCGCTCCTGGCGGCGGGGGAGAGCGTCGACCTGGTGGTCTCGCGCGCCTCCCGGCTCACGCTCCTCGACGAGACCGGCCTCTCCTTCCGGGACGCCCACTGGCAGGACGACCTGCGGGTATGGCTGGCGCGTGGCGCGGACGGCAAGCCCGGCACCTTCGACGCCTTCGAGGAGCGCCTCGACGCCGTACGGCACTGGAGCGCCGGTGACCTGGCGGCGGGGCCGTCCTCGGGCTCGTACCCCTCGAAGGGCATGCTCATCGTGCCCGCCTCGACGGCCTGCGTGGCCGGAGTCGCCCTGGGGCTGTCGAAGGACCTGCTGCAGCGCGCGGCGAGCGTGACGCTCAAGGAGGGGCGCAAGCTCGTCGTCGCCGTCCGCGAGACCCCGTTGAACGGGCAGACGCTGCGCCACCTGGTCTCCCTGGACGACGCGGGCGCCACCGTGCTGCCCGCCTCGCCCGCGTTCTACGCGGGGGCCACGCACATCCAGGACCTGGTGGACTTCGTCGCCGGGCGGGTGCTGGACGCGGCGGGCGTCGAACACGGGCTGTACCGCCGGTGGGAGGGCGAACTCGGCGGCGGCTTCCGGGCGACCTGAGCGGCCACGACCCCGAGCACGTACGACCTCGGCACGCACGACCCGAACACGCACGACCCGAACACCACTGAGCAACATCGCACCACTCACGACTCACACACTTCAGCGGAAGGCTAGCGATCGCATGGACGCGGTGGACAGGCAGCTCATCCAGGCCCTGAGAGAGAACGGCCGGGCCTCCTACGCGGAGCTGGGGCGCCTCGTCGGTCTGTCGGGACCCAGCGTCACCGACCGCATCAACCGGCTGGAGGCGGCCGGGGTCATCACCGGCTACCGCGCCACCGTCGACTCCGCCTCGCTCGGTCTCGGCGTCACCGCCCTGATCGGCATCTCGCTCTCCGACGCCGCCGACCACGAGGACGTGGCCCGGCGGCTGCGGGACCTCGGCGAGATCGAGGACTGCTGGTTCATCGCGGGCGACGACTCGTTCATGCTCAAGGTGCGGGCGAGTGATGTCGACGGGCTGGAGAAGACCATCCGGCGGCTCTCGGGGACGAAGGGCGTCTCCCGGACCCGTACGACGATCGTGCTCTCCACGAAGTGGGAGAACCGGGTCGGAGAGCTTCCGGAAGAGAGCTAGGCGTACGGTTTACGAAGTCTGTCTTAGGAAGAGGTAGTGGCATGGACGTCGGGCTCAAGCGCGAGCTGGAGCAGAAGGTTCGAGCCGGTGAACGGCTGACCCGCGAGGACGGCATCGCGCTGTACGAGTCGGACGACCTGGCCTGGCTGGGCGGGCTCGCCCACGAGGTGCGGACGCGGAAGAACGGCGACGTCGTCCACTTCAACGTCAACCGCCACCTCAACATGACGAACGTGTGCACCGCGTCCTGCGCGTACTGCTCGTTCCAGCGCAAGCCGGGCGAGAAGGACGCGTACACGATGCGCATCGAGGAGGCCGTCCGCCTCGCCAAGGCGATGGAGAACGACAACCTCACCGAGCTGCACATCGTCAACGGGCTGCACCCGAACCTGCCGTGGCGCTACTACCCGCGGTCGCTGAGCGAGCTGAAGAAGGCCCTCCCGAACGTCTCCCTGAAGGCCTTCACGGCGACGGAGATCCACCACTTCGAGACGATCTCCGGGCTGTCGGCGTCGGAGATCCTCGACGAGCTGATCGAGGCGGGCCTCGAATCCCTGACCGGTGGCGGCGCCGAGATCTTCGACTGGGAGGTCCGCCAGCACATCGTCGACCACCGCACCCACTGGGAGGACTGGTCACGCATCCACCGGCTCGCGCACGAGAAGGGCCTCAAGACCCCGTGCACGATGCTGTACGGGCACATCGAGGAGCCCCGCCACCGGGTCGACCACGTCCTCAGGCTCCGTGAGCTCCAGGACGAGACCGGCGGTTTCCAGGTCTTCATCCCGCTGCGCTACCAGCACGACTTCGTGGACATGAAGGACGGCAAGGTGCGTAACCGCCTTCAGGCGCGTACGCAGATGGCCACCGGCGCCGAGGCCCTGAAGACCTTCGCGGTCTCCCGGCTCCTCTTCGACAACGTCCCGCACGTCAAGGTCTTCTGGGTCATGCACGGCGTGCAGACCGCGCAGCTCGCGCTCCAGCACGGCGCCGACGACATGGACGGCTCGGTCGTCGAGTACAAGATCACGCACGACGCCGACAACTACGGCACCCCGAACAAGCTCACCCGCGACGATCTCCTCGACCTGATCCGCGACGCCGGCTTCCAGCCGGTCGAGCGGAACACGCGCTACGAGATCATCCGCGAGTACGACGGCCCGGACCCGGCGCGCCGGGAGTCGCCGCAGCCGATGCGCGTCTGACGCTCCGCGGACCGGCCGTACGTCTTCGGCCGCCCAGCCTCCGGCCGGTCCGCTCCGACCTCGGTGTTCTACGCTCGGTGGCTGTGCCACTGACCTTCACCCTGTTCACCCGGGACACGAAGCCGCCCCGGACCCTGTCCGGCCAACTGCTCACCCTCTGGACGGATGTCACCGACGCGGGCGGTGCGGTCGGCTTCGTGCCGCCGGTGACCGCCGACGACATACGCCCCCGCGCCGAGGCCCACCTCACCGCGATAGCCGAGGGCCGCACCCGGCTCCTCGCCGGTTTCACCTCCGACGGCCGGCTCGCCGCCACCGCGTTCCTCGCCCTCAACGACCACCCCCTCATGCGCCACTGGGCCTGGCTGTACACCGTCATGGTCGACCCGGCCCTCCAGGGCCGCGGCTACGGCGCCGACCTGCTCCGCGAGGCCGAGGGCGGGGCCCGCGCACTCGGCCTGGAGGGACTCCGCCTCACCTGCCGGGGCGGGGAGGGACTGGAACGCTTCTACGCCTCCTGCGGCTACAAGGAGATCGGCCGGGCGCCCGACGCGCTGCGTGTCGGGCCGGGCGACGACCGTGACGAGATCATGATGCTGCTGCCTCTCCCGCCCTGCGACTGATGACCCCCTGCACGAGGATCGGGCCGGGCGTGCTTCACTGGACGGTGCCCTTTGGGAACGTTCGAAACGGTTCGGAACGGAAGAGTGGATTGACATGGGCCGCTACACACTGATGCGCCTCGGCGTCTTCGCCGGCTGCCTCGTGGTCGTCTGGGGCCTCGTCTACTCGGGCATCCTCCCGCGCGGCCTGGGTGACTCCAACTACATGTGGATCGTCCTGCTCGCGCTGGTGATCTCCGCGCCCATCAGTTTCGTCGTGCTGCGCAAGGAGCGCGACCGCGCCTCCGCCCAGGTCGTCGCGCGCGTGGACCGCATGAAGACCAACCTGGAGCAGAACCGCAGTCAGGAGGACGGCGTGGACGACGCCGCCCGCGGCGGCGTGCAGGGCCAGACCTCGTAACGCTGTGCCTGGCCGACGGCGGCCGATCGTACGCTTGCCGGTATGGGTGCTGTGAAGAACAAGCGGATGCCGCGCGCGGTACGTGAACAGCAGATGCTGGACGCCGCCGTGCGGACCTTCGGGCAGCGGGGGTACCGGTCCGCTTCGATGGACGAGATCGCCGATCTGGCGGGCGTGTCCAAGCCGTTGGTGTACCTGTACCTGAACTCCAAGGAAGACCTCTTCACCGCCTGCATCCGCCGTGAGGCGGCCGCGCTGACCGCGGCGGTACACGCGGGCGTCCGGCCCGGGCTGCCCGCCGACCGCCAACTCTGGGAAGGCCTGCGGGCGTTCTTCACGCACACGGCCGAGAACCCGGACGGCTGGGCGGTCCTGCACCGTCAGGCGCGCACGCACGGCGAGCCGTTCGCGGCCGAGGTCGCGGTGATGCGCGAGGAACTCGTCGCGTTCGTCACCGAGCTGATCGTGGTCGCCGCGCGTGAGGCACACCGTGACCCGTCGCTGCCCGAACGGGAGGTCGCCGGACTCGCCGAGGCACTCGTCGGCGCCGCCGAGTCCCTCGCCGCCTGGGCCAACGCCACGCCTGGCGTGTCCGCTAAGCAGGCCGCGGCGACCCTGATGAACTTCGCCTGGGCGGGCTTGGGCGACCTGATGGAGAACCGCCCGTGGACGCCCCCGCAGGACTGACCTCTTCACCGTATGGGCTGTAGGTCGCCCGTCAGATGCAGGCGTCCGGAGTCCGTGCCGCGCAGCTCGAACGCGGGGCCGTCGGCGGCGTAGGTGACCGTGCCCGGGAGGAGGACGGGGGCCTTGAAGCCGGCGCGCAGACGTACCGCGTCCTGGGGGCCCTGTTCCGCGAGGCAGCGGGCCACCGTCCACATGCCGTGGGCGATGGCGCGGGGGAAGCCGAAGAGGCGGGCGGTGAGGGCGTGCAGGTGGATGGGGTTGCGGTCCCCGGAAGCGGCGCCGTACCGCCGCCCGACATCACCGCCGAGCCGCCACTCGGCGCGGACGGGCAGGGACGCGCCGCCGTCGGACTCCCGCGGAACCGGAGACGCCGTCTCCCCGCTCTCCCCGTTCGTCCGGTGCCGCGCGAGATAGACACTCCGCGACTCCCACACCAGCTCGCCGCCGACCCTCGCCTCGGTCACGACGCAGGCCTGCGTCCCCCGGCGATGGGGTTCCAACCCCGCGACGCACACGCCGAGTTCGTACGCTTCCCCAGCGGCCAGTGCCCGCCGCTGGGTGATCTCGATCGAGGTGTGGACGAGCCCGAGCAGCGGCAGCGGGAACGAGCGGCTCGCCATGATCCGCATGGCCAGCGGAAACCCGAGGACGTGCGGATACGTCACCGGCAGCGCGTCCGCCCCCGTGGCGAACCCGCAGATCCGCTCGTACCTCGCGAGCCGGTCGAGATCGATACGGACGTCCGGGAGAACGAGCCGGGTCGGCGGGACGCGGGCGTCCGGATGGGGTCGCTTGAAGGGGGAGAACAGGGCGCCTCGGGCGAGGAGAGGGGTCATCAGATAGCGGTCGGCCATGGTCCAGCTCCCGGCTCGGATGTATTTACTCCGGAGTCAGGTTACCCACGGTAAGTGCTTCAATACCTGCCGGGGCAGAGGGTCACCACTGCCAGAGTGGCCGCCGTGATGAGGAGTGCGATGGTCAGGCGCAGGTGGTGCATGGTGGTCCCTCGCTCGGTGATTCCCGTCATCACGGTGGCGGGCGCCGAGACGTGGGGGTATCCCGAGAACTAGGGGGTTGCGCGGTGCCGCAGGCACGCGAAGAGTTCCTCGCGTCCGCTCACGCCCAACTTGCGGTAGACGGCGCCCAGGTGGTCGTTGACGGTGTGCTGCGACAGTTCCAGGCGGCGGGCGATGTTCTTCGCCGCCAGGCCTTCGAGCGCGTGCCGGACCACCTCCCGCTCCCGGGGGGTGATCCCGTACCAGGCGGCCACCGCCGGCAGCAGCGCCTCGGCCGTCGCCGTCTGAATGGTGATCACCATCTCGCCCGCCGTCTCCGCCGAGCAGAGTGGCTGGGCGTGCAGCAGGGCCCAGCCGCGCGCGGTGAACATCCGGGTGACCGCCGTACCGTCCGGTGCCCGGCGCGCGGTGGCCGTGATGTTGCAGACGGAGCTGAGCAGGGCCTCGTGGTCCAGTTTCGGGGAGCCCGCGGGGTCCGGCGGCCCGCCGGGTGCGGGCAGACACTCGTACAGCCAGTCCTGTACGCCGGGACTCGCCGCCTTGACCGTGTCGTCCCGGCCCACGACCACCACCCCGGGCGGCCCCTCGTACGGCAGCAGGCGCAGCGGCCTGTCGGCCACGAAGCGGCGCAGGGCGGCGGCGAGCGGTGCGGCGAGGCGCTCGGCGCGTGCGATCTCGGTGTCCGAGAAGGGTCTGCCGCCCCGCGCCCGCAGCAGCACCATGCCGCCGCACGCCAGGCCGCCCGCGGTGAGCGCGATCCGCATCTCACAGCCCAGCCCCTCGGCCCGCATGACCTCGTGCAGCCGTACGTCGCACGGGGGCACGTCACCGGCCGTGCCGAGCACGGCGACGGGCGTGGGCCCGCCGAACAGGGCCGGGAAGGGCAGCGTCGCACCGGTCCGCCAGTACTCCTCGTTCAGCACGCGCCGCGCGCTCACGCCGTAGCCGTGCCGGGTGACGTGGAAGGAGATGGTGCCGCTGACGGGGTCCAGACCGATCAGGTGGTACCCGTCGTGGGGGACCCAGCGCCCGATCTCCGTGGACAGGGCCGTACCGAGTTCCGCCGTGTTCGTCGCGTGGTCGGCGTCAGGTGTCCGCAATCCCGGGCCCGGAGGTGAGGAAGGCGGACCAGGTGGTGGGGGAGAGGGTGAGGCGGGGGCCGGTGGGGTTCTTGGAGTCGCGGAGGTGGATGGTGTGGGGGCAGACGGCGACCTCCACGCATTCACCGCCCTCGCCGTCGCTGTGGCTCGACTTGTGCCAGGTGTAGGCGACTTCGAGGCAGTCTCCGCCTTCGCCGCTGCTGTAGCTGGACTTGAACCAGTTGAGTTGCTCGGTGCTCACAGCTTCTCCAGCTTCTCTTCGATCAGGGTCCCGGACTCCATTGGGTTGAGCGCCAGTGCGCGCATAAAACCATAGCGGTCGGCGATCTTTCGGACCTCTTCTTGATCGGTGATCAGCTGGGGATACCCCTGAGCCTCCGTGTACGCCACCTGCGCGTGCCCCTTGGGGACCAGCATGTTGAACGCGCTGTCCAGGTTGGGGTGTTCCTCTCGGTGGGTCGGCATCACCTGGATCTCGATGTTCCGCATACTGCCGACGAGCAGCAGCCGCCGCAGCTGTTCCCTGTGTACATGCCGTCCACCGATCGGCCGGTCCAGTACGACCTCTTCGAGTACATAACTCACGATGGGCGGCGGCCAACGGTCGAAGACCTGTTGGCGGGAGAGCCTGTCGGCGATCCGCTTCTCGATCGTCTCCTCGCTGAGGAAAGGGCGCCGTTTGCTGAACACCGCTCGGGCGTGATCCTCGGTCTGGAGAAGCCCGTGCATCGCGTGGTTGCAGTAGTGGTGCAGCTCGACAGCCTCCGCCTCTATCCCGGCGTACCCCCGATACCACTCCGGATGACGCGTCCGCGCCTTCTTCATCGCCTCCCTGACCTCGGGGATCGCCTGCTTCAACAGGCCCCCGGCGTCAAGGAGTTCGTCCGCCTTCTCCAGCAGCTCGGGCCGAGTCACCCGTACGCCCCGCTCCATCGCGGAGATCGCGTCGGGCCCGTACCCCACCGCCTGCCCGAACTCCTTCTGCGTGAGTCCCGCCCGCTCACGCAGCAGCTTCAGCATCTTGCCGAGCGCGGTGAACAAGCCCGTCGTTCCCTCGGCCTCCGCCGGTGTCTCCGGCCTCCGGTCGGTCTCTTCCGTCACGTACGCCACCGCCTTCACACGCTCACCGCCACGGCCGACAACCCGCACACCCCGCGCACCGCACCCGTACGGCTACGCAGCGTCGCCGGGTCGCTCCTGGTCAGCGTAGGACGAGCCGACCACGCTCTGTGATGTGAACTCTCGAATCTCCACCCCCACCGACGAACTGAGCCAGCGCCTCAGCTCCACCCCGCGCGGCGCCCGCCTGGCCCGTCACCTCACCGCACACCAACTCGCCGAGTGGGGATACCCGCACGACAGCGACGAGAACGACGCCGCACAGCACGTCGTGGCCGAACTCGCCGCCAACGCGGTCACCCACGGCCGCGTACCCGGACGCGACTTCGAACTCCGCCTGCTGCGCCTCCCGGAGGGCACGCTGCGCATCGAAGTGAGTGACACGCGCGGTGACCGGCATCTGCGATTCGGCGCGAGGGAGGTGGACGGTGAGGGAGGGCGGGGTCTGGTCGTCGTGGCCCTGCTCGCCACCGTATGGGGCGTCGCGCACCGCCTGGTCGGCAAGACGGTATGGGCCGAACTTCCTCTGAAGAATTAAGGTTTACCCCGGGTAACTCGCACTTCGCCCGCCTTGAACACCCACAAACCCCACACTTTCGCCCCGTACGATCCCGGTCACCCCTGCCTTGTTGAAACTCGCATGAACCCCCCACGCCCCAGGCACGTATGAGGCTTTGCGCCCCCAACCCGCCTCATACCGACCGGGTCCTGGTAGCCAAGGAGCCACTCCATGTCCACCCAGCCCAGCCCGTACGACTCCCCACCCTTCCTCGTGGAGCCCGAGATCAGGCGGCTGGACGGAGTGGTGCGCGAGGTGTCCGTGCCGCCCCTCGTCGGTCAGGTGACCCACGGCTCGCTCGCGGACATCCCGTTCGACAACGCGACCGTGGCCCCGAACGCGGCGGTTCTCAGCAGGAAGAACGCCGACGGCGCCTGGGAGGACGTGACCGCCACCGAGTTCGCCGCGCAGGTGCTGGCGGTCGCGAAGGGCCTGATCGCCGAGGGCCTGGCGCCCGGCGACCGCATCGCGATCATGGCGCGGACGACGTACGAGTGGACGCTCCTGGACTTCGCGGCCTGGGCGGCGGGTCTGGTCACCGTCCCCGTCTATCCCACCTCCTCCGTCTTCCAGGTCCGCTGGATCCTCCAGGACTCGGGAGCCGTCGCCCTCGCCACGGAGACGGTGGCGCAGGCGTCCGCGCTCGGCCCGGAACGCGACCGGATCCCCGACCTGCGGCACATGTGGGTCTTCGACAAGGGACACCTGGAGCGGCTGGCCGAGCTGGGCCGGGACATCCCGGACCAGGAGGTCGCCGTACGCCGTGGAGTGCTCGGCCCCGACACGCTCGCCACCCTCATCTACACCTCGGGCACCACCGGCCGCCCCAAGGGCTGCGCACTCACCCACGGCAACTTCTTCGCCGAGATCGACAACGCGATCGAACTGCTCTACCCGATCTTCAAGGCGAAGACCTCGGACGCCGCGTCGATGCTTCTCTTCCTCCCCCTCTCCCATGTCTTCGGGCGGATGGTCGCGGTCGCCTGTCTGCGCGCACGGGTGCGCCTGGGCCATGCGCCGAGCCTGAGTACCGAGGACCTGCTCGCGGACCTGGCGAGCTTCAGACCCACCTTCCTGCTGGCCATCCCCTATGTACTGGAGAAGGTGTTCAACACCGGCCGGGCCACGGCCGAGAAGATGGGCCGCGGGTCCTCCTTCGACCGCGCCGCGCGCATCGCGTGCAGCTACGGCGAGGCGGTCGAGGCCAAGCAGCACGGCACCGGGCCGGGTCCCTCGCGCTCCCTGCGCGCCGCCCGCGCCCTGTACGACCCCCTGGTCTACCGCCGTATCCGCAACGCGCTGGGCGGCAAGGTCCGCTACGCGATCTGCGGCGGCTCCCCGCTGGGCCGCCGTCTCGCCGCGTTCTACGCCGGTGCCGGCATCGAGATCTTCGAGGGCTACGGCCTGACGGAGGCCACCGCCGCCGCGACCGTCACGCCCCCGCTCAAACCCCGGCTGGGCACGGTGGGCTGGCCGCTGCCCGGCACCAGGGTCCGGATAGCCGGGGACGGCGAGATCCTGCTGGGCGGCGAACAGATCTTCCGCGGCTACTGGGACCCGAACGCGGGCGGCGTCGTCGACGCGGCGCCGGACGGCTGGTTCGCTACCGGTGACATCGGCGAACTGGACGACGGGGGCTACCTCACCATCACAGGCCGCAAGAAGGAGATCCTGATCACCGCGGGCGGCAAGAGCGTGGCCCCCGCGCCCCTGGAGAACTGGCTCCGCTCGCATCCGCTGATCGCCCAGTGCATCGTCCTCGGCGACCGCCGCCCCTACGTCACCGTCCTCATCACCCTCGACCAGGACGGCGTCACCCACTGGCGCCAGATGATCGGCAAGCACCCCGTCCCGCCGGAACTCCTCATGGACGACCCGGAGCTGAACGTCATCCTCCAGCGCGCGATCGACGAGGCCAACAAGCTCGTCTCCCGCCCCGAGTCCATCCGCCGCTTCGCCGTCGTCCCGGGGGACTTCACGGAACTGGCGGGCCACGTGACCCCCACCATGAAGCTGAAGCGGGCGGCGATCGAACGTGACTTCAGCAAGGAGATCGAGGAGCTGTACGTGCGGTAGGGCCGCTCAGGGCAGATCCGGACAAGGCAGGAGCCCCGCGACCGGCTGGCGCGGGGCTCCTTGGGTGTTGCGATCCGTTCCGGATCAAAGCATTGGGCTCATGAAGCCCGCAGACTTAGATCGGGGTGACGTTCTCCGCCTGCGGGCCCTTCGGACCCTGCGTGACGTCGAAGGAAACCGACTGGTTCTCTTCGAGAGAGCGGAATCCGCTCGCGTTGATCGCGGAGTAGTGGACGAAGACGTCCGGGCCGCCGCCTTCCTGGGCGATGAAACCAAAGCCCTTTTCGGCGTTGAACCACTTCACGGTTCCGGTAGCCATAAGCCCTCCTTGGGCCCAAAGGGTTGCCCTGCTCCAGAACCTGCGATTGTGTAAACAACTGCATTCGTCTGAAAACGACGAGAGCCCGCGGTCACATGCTCCGCAGGCTCTGTACTGCAAGGGAAACCAAACTGCAACTTGCGGCGAGCCTAGCACGCAGGCAGCCGAAAGCAATAGGGGGCAAGATCACGTCACCCGGATGTTTGACCCGCATGGCGGATGGGTTGACGAGGTGGTGTCGACTCGCTGTCGCAAGGGTTGACACAAGAGGGCGGAAGGGTTTCGGAAACCCCGCGGGGACCCTGGAGACTGCACGGTACTCCATGGGGTCTAGCCTCGCGATGTGGACAATTACCGCACCCGGCCGCGCGTCGGCCACATCCAGTTCCTGAACTGCCTGCCCCTCTACTGGGGGCTCGCGAGAACGGGCACGCTCCTCGACTTCGAGCTCACCAAGGACACCCCGGAGAAGCTCAGCGAGAAGCTGGTGCAGGGCGACCTCGACATCGGGCCCATCACGCTCGTCGAGTTCCTCAAGCACGCCGACGAGCTGGTCGCCTTCCCGGACATCGCGGTCGGCTGCGACGGTCCGGTGATGTCCTGTGTGATCGTCTCGCAGGTCCCGCTGGACCAGCTGGACGGTGCCCGGGTCGCCCTCGGCTCCACCTCTCGCACGTCCGTGCGGCTCGCGCAGCTGCTACTGGCCGAGAGCGTGGGCGTCCAGCCGTCCTACTACACGTGCCCGCCCGACCTCAGCCTGATGATGCAGGAGGCCGACGCCGCTGTCCTCATCGGCGACGCGGCACTGCGGGCCAACCTCCTCGACGGGCCGAGGTTCGGTCTGGAGGTGCACGACCTCGGCACGCTGTGGAAGCAGTGGACGGGCCTGCCGTTCGTCTTCGCCGTGTGGGCGGCCCGCCGCGACTACCTGGAGCGCGAGCCCGTCGTCACCCGCAAGGTGCACGAGGCCTTCCTCGCCTCCCGGGACCTCTCGCTGGACGAGGTCTCCAAGGTCGCCGAACAGGCGGCCCGCTGGGAGGCCTTCGACGAGCGGACCCTGGAGCAGTACTTCACCACGCTCGACTTCCGCTTCGGCGGCCCGCAGCTCGCGGCCGTACAGGAGTTCGCCCGGCGGGTCGGCTCGACCACCGGCTTCCCGACGGACGTGAAGGTCGAACTGCTGACTCCCTGAGATCGCGCGGACGTTGTGAACCCGCGGGGGTGTTCGGGACCCCACGGGGGCGTACGGAACTACCCTGCTGGGCAGTGCGTCCGTGCGTACGGGGGAGGTGGGAGCGCCATGCAGCCGCTCGGAGTGGATGAACCCACGGTCGTGGGGCCCTACCGGTTGCTCGGCCGGCTGGGGGCCGGCGGCATGGGGCGGGTGTACCTGGGCCGCAGCGCGGGCGGGCGGACGGTCGCGGTCAAGATCGTGCACCCGCACTTCGCGCTCGACGAGGAGTTCCGCGCCCGCTTCCGCCGCGAGGTCGAGGCCGCGCGGCGGGTGGGCGGCGCGTGGACGGCCCCGGTCCTCGACGCGGACCCGGAGGCGTCCGTGCCATGGGTCGCGACCGGCTACGCGGCCGGTCCCTCGCTCGCGGCGGCGGTCGCCGACGCGAGCGGTCCGCTTCCGGCGCATTCGGTACGGGTGCTGGGCGCGGGCCTGGCCGAGGCGCTCACGGCGGTCCACGCGCTGGGCCTCGTCCACCGTGACGTCAAGCCCTCCAACGTCCTGCTCACCCTCGACGGCCCCCTCCTCATCGACTTCGGCATCGCCCGCGCCACCGACGGCACCGCCTCGCTCACCTCGACGGGCGTCTCCGTCGGCTCCCCCGGCTACATGTCCCCCGAGCAGATCCTCGGCAAGGGGGTCACGGGCGCGGCGGACGTCTTCTCCCTGGGCGCGGTGCTGGTGTACGCGGCGACGGGCGAGTCCCCGTTCCCCGGCGACTCCTCGGCCGCCCTCCTCTACAAGGTGGTGCACGAGGAACCCCGGCTCGGCTCCCTGGAGGGGGAGCTACGGGAACTCGTGGCCGCCTGCCTCGCCAAGGACCCGGCCGGCCGGCCGACCCCGGGCGAGGTGGCCGGACGGCTGGCCCCCGAGGGGGCGGCCCGGCTGGTGACCGCCGGCTGGCTGCCGGGGCCCCTGGTGGAGCAGGTCAGCCGTAGCGCGGTGCAGCTGCTGAACCTGGAGGCGGCGGAGGTGACGCCGTCCGGGCCGGTGGGCTTCAGCAGCCCTTCGGTGGGCACGGACTCCGGGGCCGGGGCGCCACCGCCCGACGGGGTGTTCGGTCCGCCGCCGACCATGCCGCCGTACGCCATGCCGACGTACGTACCGGGGCAGCGCGATGTCCAGGACGCGGTCGCGGCGCCGACGGTCCACCCGGGCAAGCTCTCCGTGAGCGTGGCCGCGGCCTCGGCCCCTGGTGCGAACGGTCGTGGCCGCAGGGTGAGTTGCACGCTCGCGCTGGCCGTCGCGGGAGCGCTGGCCGCGGTGACCGTGGGCTCGGTGTTCATGTTCCATCTGCTCCCGGGCGGCGGTGACGACAACTCGGCTTCCAGCGGCTCCGATTCCGCGGCCAGCCGTCCGGCGGCGACACCGAGCGCCCCCGGCCCGGCCGGCGCGACGCTCGCCTCCGTGCCCGCGCACTACCTCGGTACCTGGTCGGGCGATGCCTACGCACTGAGCGGGAAGCTGCCCGCGGGCACGTTCCGGGTCACCCTCCACCAGGCCGCCGTGGGCCAGGAGTTGGGCACGTTCCGGTCGACCGACCTGATCGGCGGCACCTGTGACGACGTACTCGTCCTGAAGAAGGTCACCGACAAACAGCTCACCGCGACGAGCACCGCCAAGACGTCCAACTCCAGCACCTGCACGACGGGCAGCCACGAGGTGCGGCTGATCCCCGCCGGGGGCGACCTCAAGTACGAGACGGACAACGCGGACGCGGGCGATCCGGTGGCCCGCATGTCGAAGGCCGAGTAGCCGTGGACCTCGAACTCTGGTCCGTCCGGCCGCTGTGGCTGACCGTCCTCGCCGTCCTCTGGGGCGCGGCGGCGGGACTGCTGATACCGCGGGCCGCCTACCGGTTCGCGGTGGAGCCGGACGAGGCGTGGCGGACCCGGTGCCCCGACGGACACGCCCTCACCGGCGCCGCGGGCGGCTGGCTCGGCCTCGCCCGCTGTGCCGAATGCGCCCAGTACGTTCGTGACGTTCGTACGTCGTGGTCGGCGCCCGGCGACGCGGGGCATGTGCCCGGCGATGTGGGGCGCGTGCCCGGTGATGCGGGAACCGTGCCGGGCGGTGCGGGGCGGGTGTCGGGCGGTGCCCCGACGACCCACCGCTACGGCCCCGGCACCCCGCTCGTCGCCCTCACCACCGCGGGGGCCTGCGCCGGTCTCGCCCTCGCCACCGGCGCCCGCCCCGAACTGGCCGTCTGGCTGCTGCTCGCGCCGCTCGGCGTGCTGCTCGCGGTCGTGGACTTCCGGGTGCAGCGCCTGCCGGACGTCCTGACCCTGCCGCTCGCGGGCCTGGCGCTCGTCCTGCTGGGCGTGATGGCCCTCGTACCGGAGCACGCGGGGGAGTGGCCGACCGCGCTGCTGGGGTCGCTCGTGCTGGGCGGCGCGTACTTCCTCCTCTTCCTCGTCAACCCGAACGGCATGGGCTTCGGGGATGTGAAGCTCGCGCTGGGGATCGGGGCCGTGCTCGGCTGGTACGGATGGGGGACCGTGGTGCTCGGGACCTTCGCCGGGTTCTTGTTCGGCGGCCTGTACGGGCTGGGGCTGGTGCTGATGCGACGCGCGGGGCGCAAGACGTCCATCCCCTTCGGACCGTTCCTGATCGCGGGGGCGTACGTCGGGCTGCTGATCGGGGCGTACGCGGCCTGACGTCGGGTCGCGGACGGGGCTGGCGTAGGCTGGCCGGGTCCGTCCAGAACCCTTACGAAAGGGACGCTCCCGGTGACCGAGAAGGCCGACCTCACGTCTTTTGATGTCACAGCCGTCCTCGACCGTGCTGCCGCGGGTGGGCGGATCACCCCCGAAGAGGCGCTCGTCCTCTACCGCGACGCCCCGCTGCACGCCCTGGGCGCCGCCGCGGACGCGGTACGCCGCCGCCGGTACGCGGGGACCGAGCACATCGCCACGTACATCATCGAGCGCAACATCAACTACACGAACGTGTGCGTCACGGCGTGCAAGTTCTGCGCCTTCTACGCGGCTCCCAAGGACACGGCCAAGGGCTGGACGCGCGACCTCGACGACATCCTGCGCCGCTGCGCGGAGACCGTCGAACTCGGCGGTACGCAGATCATGTTCCAGGGCGGACACCACCCGGACTACGGCGTCGAGTACTACGAGAAGCACTTCGCCGCGATCAAGGCCGCCTACCCGCAGCTGGTCATCCACTCCCTCGGCGCGTCCGAGGTCGAGCACATGGCCCGCATCTCCAAGGTGAGTGTGGAGGAGGCCATCCAGCGGATCCACACCGCCGGCCTCGACTCCTTCGCGGGCGCAGGTGCCGAACTCCTCCCGGCCCGCCCCCGCAAGGCGATCGCCCCCCTCAAGGAGTCCGGCGAGCGCTGGCTGGAGATCATGGAGACCGCGCACGGGCTGGGCGTCGAGTCGACGTCCACGATGCTCATGGGCACCGGCGAGACCAACGCCGAGCGCATCGAGCACCTGCGGATGATCCGTGACGTACAGGACCGCACGGGCGGCTTCCGCGCCTTCATCCCGTACACCTACCAGCCCGAGAACAACCACCTGAAGGGCCGCACGCAGGCGACGCTCTTCGAGTACCTGCGGATGATCGCGATCGCCCGGCTGTTCATGGACAACATCGCCCACATCCAGGGCTCCTGGCTGACCACCGGCAAGGAGGTCGGCCAGCTCTCCCTGCACTACGGCGCGGACGACCTCGGCTCGATCATGCTGGAGGAGAACGTCGTCTCCTCGGCGGGCGCCAAGCACCGCTCCAACCGCATGGAGATCATCGACCTGATCCGCAAGGCAGGCCGCGTGCCCGCCCAGCGGACCACGACGTACGAGCACATCGTCGTCCACGACGACCCGGCGAACGACCCGGTCGACGAGCGCGTCATGTCGCACATCTCCTCCACCGCGATCGAGGGCGGTACGGCGCATCCCGAGCTGAAGCTGCTCGCCTCCAACTAGCCCCGCCGTGCTGACGATCCACACCGCCGACGAGCTGCGCATCAGCCGGGACGCGGACCCGCTGAAGGGCGGCGCGGTCGCCGTGGAGGGCGACCGGGTCGCGGGCACCGGGCCGCTGGACGTGCTGCTGGAGCGCTTCCCGGGGGCGCGGGTCCGCAGCTGGCCCGGGGTCCTCGGGCCGGCGCTCGTCCACGAGGGCCCACTGCCGGAGGCGCCGTCCCCCAGGGAGCGGCTGCACGCCGTCCTGAAGTCGGGCTCCACCGCCGTACTGCAGCAGTACGCCGACACCCCCGATCTCCGCGCGGCGGCCTCCCGTAACGAGATCGCCGTACTCCGTAGTGCAAGAAAGCCCGAGATCACCGATACCGGCCGAGCCGACTTGGCGGTCTTCGATGCGGACGGGACGTGCTTGGCGACGGTGTGCGCTGGACGCTTGGTACACAGACGCCGCTGAACTTCTTCATCCCGGGCGGGGAAGCGCCCCGTTTTTAGGGGCGCGGGGAACTGCGCGACCAGCCCCCACCGGCCCGCAGATCAGATATGCGCCGTCACCCAGCGAACGCCTGAGCAAACGCCCCCGAACTCTGCGAAACCCCACTGCAATTGGTGGCCGCATTGTCCGAAGAAGCGTCATCACTCGAACACTGCTGATCCCGGAACGTCGACCACATCGACACCCAAGCGATCTTCTTCGACTCCGCGAACGCACGGACCTGGGCCGCGTCCGAGAGGCTGAACGTCTCATTGGCCACGTCGTTGTCCCCGATCATCGAGGTCAACGCGAGCCCCTGCCAGGCGCCCGCACTCGACAGTCCGAAAACATCCTGTAGTTGATCATGGGTCGCCTTGGCGGAGGTCTCGGCGTAGTCGCCCATGTCCCCGGAGTACGAACTCCCGTAGTTCATCGTCATGATGTTGACCGTGGAGACGGTCACGGAGTTGTCGTTGGCGGACTCCAGCAGCGCCAGACTGTCCGAATCCAGCCCGGACGGCATGACCGGCAGTGTGAAGGACACCTTCAGGTCAGCGCGCTCCTTCTGGAGCAGCGCGATCGCCTTGGACCGCAGCGCGACCGACGCGGAGTCGGTCAGCGCGTCCCCCTCGATGTCGAAGTCGGCCTGGGTGGACCCGGCGGCGTCGAGCGCCGCCCCGTACGCCGCCGCGAGCGCGCTCGCGCTGTCGCAGACCTCCGCCAGCTCCTTGCCGGACGCCCCGCCGAACGAGACGCGCACACTCGCGCCGGACTCCTTCAGCGCCGAGATCCGGGACTTCACGGCGGCCTTGTCGATGGCGTCCGTGCCGTTCCACTTGGCCGTGCAGTTGGTGCCGTCGGAGATCACGAAGGCCAGGTTGTACGTGGTCGGCGACCCCTTCGAGTCCGTCGCGGAGGCCTCCGTGGCGCTCACGTAGGGCGCGTACGAGGTGCTGGACGAGGTGCTGGACGAGGTGCTGGAGGAGGACGCGCTCTCGGAGGGCGCCGCACTCGTCCGCGGGGCCTGGGAGGTCTGCGCGGGCGCCGCGTCCGTGGCACCCGTACCACCGGAAGAGCACCCCGCCGCCGCCAGAGCAAACAGGCAGGTGAGCCCGGCAGCCGGCCTCAGATAACCCCTCATTGCGTATGCACCCGCTCTCGTGATTTCTGTCTCAGGACCGAAACAAAGTGCGATTCGGGAGTTCCAAGGTGGCACATCCGAGGGTGATTCCCGAATACAGGAAGCGCATGGGTAACCCATGAGTAGCGGTACGCGAATCGGGCAAGCCGGGCCGTGAATCGGCATACAAGGTAAATATGTATCGACCCTGAGCTGCGCAGATGTTCAAGGATTCTCTCAGGGAATGGACAGCTTGGGCCAAGTTTCATGGGCGCCTCACATGAGAACCAGAGAATTGGCCACATAAAGGAGCCCTAATATCCGGGGAATGCAATCCGAGTCAGCCATCGAAAACCACAGTCAAGGGCGCGGCCGCCGCCGCAAACGCGGCAACGCGTCCGAAGACGGTCCCGTGTTCGTTGACAACTCCGGGCGCAGAGCACGTCTGCTGCGCAGGTTCGGCATGCTTGTCGGCGCCGTCTGCTTCGGCTACGCGGTCGTCCTCGGGATGGCCTTCATGGGCTGGGGCACCTCGCTGACCCCGTCCTCGCTCTTCCCGTTCAGCGGCGGCCAGGCCGGCTCCGCACCCGGGGGCAATCTCCGGCCGCAGGGCGGCGTGGCCCCCACCGGCAGGCCGACCGGCACCCCGCCGTCGGGCCTGCGCACGGGCACGGCCCCCTCCTCGGCCGCTTCCCCGGCCCCCGCCGCATCCGCGTCCGCTTCCACCGGCGCCAACTGACCGGAACGGACCCACCTCCATGACTTCGACGACGCCTTCACGCGGCCGCCGGCGCGCCCCCACCAAGATGGAGCGGGCGGCCGGCAAGGCCGCGGCGCTGCAGAAGCCGCGCGTGATCCTCGCCCTGCTGCTCCTGCTGGGGCTCACCAGCGTGATGCTGCTCGACGGCTATCTGCGTTCCGAGATCGGCAACGACGCGCGGGTGCGCGACGGCGCGGCCTACGACAAGGTGCCGCAGAAGATCCTCGACGGCGGTCCGCTCCTGACGTTCACGGGCGGCACGGCCAAGACCCGGTCCGTCCCGAAGAAGACCATCGTGCTCACCTTCGACGACGGTCCCACCCCGACCTGGACTCCCCAGATCCTCAAGGTGCTCGAAGACAACGGCGTCGAGGCCACCTTCTTCATGGTCGGCTCGATGGTCTCCCGCTATCCGAGCGTCGTGAAGGACCTCGTGGACCAGGGCAACGAGGTCGGCATCCACACCTTCACCCACGTCGACCTCTCCTACCAGGGCACGGGCCGGCTCCAGCGGGAGCTGAAGCAGACCCAGCTCGCGCTCGCGGGTGCGGCGGGGATCACGACGACGCTGTTCCGGGCTCCGTACTCCTCGGAGATCAACGCCGTCGACAACTACAGCTGGCCCGTCTACAAGGAGATCGGCAACCTCGGCTACACCAGCGTCTTCGTCGACACCGACAGTGACGACTGGAAGAAGCCGGGCGTCTCGAAGATCGTCCAGTGGGCCACGCCGAAGAACAACAAGGGTGCCGTCGTCCTCATGCACGACGCGGGCGGCGACCGCTCGGAGACGGTCAAGGCGCTCGACACGTACATCAAGAAGATGAAGGCGAAGGGGTACTCCTTCACCACTGTCAGCGGCGCGATGGCGAAGCTGAACAGGGCGGCGAACGGTGCCGGCCGCACGGGCACCGCCGGTTCCGGACAGGCCGTCGAGGCCGGGGTCGGACAGACCGGTACCGGTGCGGGGGCGGGTGCCGGTACGGACACCGGCGCGCTGGGCGAGCAGCCGGGCGGCACGCAGTCCGCGCCCGGTTCGGGCTCCACCAACAACGCCACCAACAAGGTGAACGTCGAGCAGTCCGGCCAGCAGAAGGCCACCGGCTCGACCCTCTACGAGGGCAAGGCCCTCGTCTACGCGGTCGCGGTCGCCGAATGGGTCCTGCCGCTGCTCTCCTGGCTGCTGCTGGTCGTCGGCATCTCCGTCATGGGCCGCTTCGGGATGATGCTGATCCTCGCCCGCCGTCACTACAGACAGCGCAACAGGAAACGCGGCAAGGGCGGCAAGTTCAGCTGGGGGCCGACGGTCACCGGGCCGGTGACGGTGATCGTGCCCGCGTACAACGAGAAGGAGTGCATCGCCAACACGCTCCACTCGCTGGCGCAGAGCACCCATCCGATCGAGATCATCGTCGTCGACGACGGCTCCACGGACGGCACCAAGGAGATCGCCGAGTCACTGGGCCTGCCCAATGTCCGAGTCATCCGCCAGGAGAACGCGGGTAAACCGGCCGCCCTCAACAACGGCGTCCGCAACGCCAGTTACGACATCGTCGTGATGATGGACGGCGACACCGTCTTCGAACCGGACGCCGTGCACCAGCTCGTCCAGCCCTTCGCGGACCCGGGTATCGGCGCGGTCGCGGGCAACGCCAAGGTCGGCAACCGCAACACCATCATCGGCGCCTGGCAGCACATCGAGTACGTGATGGGCTTCAACCTCGACCGCCGCATGTACGACCTGCTGCGTTGCATGCCCACCATCCCGGGCGCGATCGGCGCGTTCCGCCGCGACGCGGTCCTCGAGGTCGGTGGCATGAGCGAGGACACGCTCGCCGAGGACACCGACATCACCATCGCGATGCACCGCGCGGGCTGGCGGGTCGTCTACCAGGAGCACGCCAAGGCCTGGACGGAGGCGCCGAGTTCCCTGAAGCAGCTGTGGTCGCAGCGCTACCGCTGGTCGTACGGCACCATGCAGGCGCTGTGGAAGCACCGCAAGTCCCTGACGGACAAGGGCCCGTCGGGCCGCTTCGGCCGCATAGGCATGCCGCTCGTGGTGATCTTCCAGATCATCACGCCGGTCCTCGCTCCGCTCATCGACGTGTTCACCATCTACTCGATGATCTTCGTGGACTTCTGGGCCTCACTGCTGGCCTGGCTGGCGGTGCTGGTCGTCCAACTCGTCTGCGCCGCCTACGCGTTCCGCCTCGACCGTGAGAAGTACCGCTACCTCGCGATGCTGCCGCTGCAGCAGCTCGCGTACCGTCAGATGATGTACCTCGTCCTGATCCACTCCTCCGTGACCGCTCTGACCGGCGGCCGCCTCCGCTGGCAGAAGCTCAAGCGCACGGGTGAGGTCGGGACCCCGGCAGGAGTGAGCTGACATGAGCTGGGGCTCGGAACAACAGCGGTACCAGGGGTATGAGGGGTACCAAGGCCAGCAGGAGTACCAGGGGCAGCAGGGGCAGCAGGGATATGACTATGGGTACGGGCAGCAGCCCGATCCGTACGGCCAGGGCCGGCAGCCTCAGGTCCCCCAGCAGTACGGCTACGGGCAGGGGTACGTCGACCATGGCCAGGTGTACGTCACCGGGACGGCACCCCTGCCGGTGATCGAGCCGGAGCCCGCGGCGGACGCTGCCGTCCGGACCGAGCCCAGCCCTGACGCCGGGGAGCCCGAAAGCCCCGCCGCCGAGCCGGCGCCGAAGGCCAAAGGCACCGGACGCGACCGCTACTTCGACGCGCTGCGCGCCGTCGCGCTGGTCCGTGTCGTGGCGTACCACACCTTCGGCTGGGCCTGGGCAGGCCTGGTCTTCCCGTCGATGGGCGTGATGTTCGCGCTCGCCGGCTCGCTGATGGCCAAGTCCCTGGAACGCCCCGCGCTCAAGGTGGTCAAGAGCCGCATGCGACGGCTGCTGCCGCCCTTCTGGTTCTGGGGCTTCTTCGTCGTGGTGGCGATGCTGATCCACGACTGGATGCCGGGCTGGCAGATCGTCTTCTGGATCGTGCCGGTCGGCGACCCGCCGGGCAACCAGTGGGGCATCCAGGCCTGGGAGATCCTCTGGTACCTGCGGACGTACCTCTGGTTCGTCCTGATGTCCCCGCTGCTCCTGAAGGTCTTCCGCAAGGCCCCCCTCCCGGTCCTGCTCCTCTCCCTCGTCCCGATCCTGGTCTTCCAGTACGCCTGGCAGCCTCCGTACAACCGCTTCGGCAGCGGCCTGACGGACTTCGCCACCTTCCTGTTCTGCTGGCTGGTCGGCTTCGCGCACCGCGAGGGCGTGCTCCAGCGACTGAAGCCGGCCCTGGTGATCCTGGCGTCGCTCGCCCTCCTGGCGTACGGCGGCTGGTACGCCTTCGCGCACCAGGCGGAGTTCGGTACGTACGACCTGGACGAGGTCCCCGTCGCGCAGACCTTCTGGTCGGCCGGCTTCGTGACGCTGCTGATGTACTTCAAGGCGTACTACAACGTCGACTTCGCCTGGCTCGCCCGCTTCAAGCGGCTCGACCGGACCGTGACGATCTTCAACGGGCGGGCGGTGACGATCTACCTCTGGCACGAGATCGCCCTCGTGCTCGCGGTCCCGCTGATCGACCAGTTCTGGAAGGTGCCCGCCTTCGAGAAGTGGCTGCCGCTGGAGAGCCAGTGGTTCATGTTCGGCATCGGCTGGGTGCTGATCTGGGTCGCCATCCCGCTGGTCGGCTGGGTCGAGGACGTGGCCGCCAAGAAGAAGCCGAAGCTGCTCCCCTGAAGGAACCTCCGGGAGATCCCCTGAAGGAACCTCCGGGAGATCCCCTGAGGGGGTTGCACGAGACCGGCGTACGGGCCGGGCGCCGCAAAGTCGCCCGGCCTGAGAGGGTGTCGCTGGGCTCGGGCTGATCCCGCC
>NZ_JBHVST010000094.1:0-43899 GCF_042885015.1 Streptomyces sp. NPDC058086
AGCAAGAAGGGCGCGCAGTCACCGCTCCCCGTGCAGCCGCGCCGGGAGCGGTACATGGTGACACCGCTGCCGCAGCATCTGCTCCCGCCGGGAGTGCCCGAACTCGGCATGGACGCAATGTGTGACCGACTGGACCGGATGCCCGAGGTCAAAGTGGTCCGCAGACTCCGGCCGTCGGAGAAGGCCCAATCGGGCGAATTGCCTCCCTCCTGCCCGGAAATCGCTGTCGTCGAGGCAGCCGAGGCTCAAGTACCGGCGATGCGGTCGCTGCACGTGCACATCGAGCCGGACCTGCCGCTCTCCGGAACCGGCCCCGCCGCCGGGCCGACCACGGGGGTCCTGCCGCTCCGTGATCCGGGGCTGGTCTCACCGCTGGAAGAACCGGTGGCGATCTCGCTGCGCATCTGCGGCCCGGAGGGCGAACCGCTGGCCGGCGCCGGGGTGTTCCTGATCGGGGCGTCATGGCCGGGCCAGGGCCTCACCGGGGCCGACGGGACGACCACCGTCATGATGGCCACGGAGACCCCGCAGTCCATTCAGTCCCTGTACGTCCGGCCCGCGAGCGGCTATGCGGACCGCTGGATCCATCGCCCGGACCTGTCGGTGACCCGGGAGAACCTGGTCACCCTCACACCGCTGGCCAAGGTTTACCCAGGGCTGGAAGAGAGACAGCAGTACGGCTGGGGTCAGCAGGCCATGCGGTTGGACCGGCTGCCTCCCACATTCCGTGCCTTCGGGGTCAAGATCGCGGTCATCGGTTCGGGTGTCGCCGCCGAGCACCCCGATCTCAAACAACGGGTGCGCTCCGGGGCCGATCTCGTACGCGGCACGGAAGAGGGCTGGGCCCACGACACGGTGGGCACCGGTACCCACGCAGCGGGCATCATCGCCGGGGCGGACACCGGCACGGGCGTCATCGGCATCGCGGTCGACGCGGAGATCGATGTCTGTCAGGTCGTGCCCGACGGCTGCTTCAGCGACGTGATTGCCGCTCTGGACCACTGCATCGAACACGAGGTCGACATCGCCCATATCGCGGTGGCGACCCCGTACTCGTCAGCGCTGCTCTCACGCAAACTTGCCGATGCCAACGCGGCGGGTATCGCCTGCGTCGCCCCGGCGGGCGACACGGCTGGACCGGTCGCCTTCCCGGGCTCGTTGCCCACCGTGTTCACCGTGGGCGCCCTGGGAGTCTTCGGGTCCTATCCACCGGACACATCCCAAGCCACCCATTCGGGCCCGCAACTGACACCGGAAGGGCTGTTCGCCGCGCCGTTCAGCTGCTACGGCCCCGGGGTCGACGCGGCTGCCCCCGGCGTGGCAGTTCTGTCCTGCTCGCCGCTCGGCGGATACACGGCTCTCGACGGCACCGGCACGGCGTCGGCCCACGTCGCCGGTCTTGCCGCACTCGTTCTCGCCCACCACGAGGACTTCCACGGCCAACTGCTGCCACGCGGACCTGGCCGGGTGCAGCACCTGTTCGACATCATCGCCGGCAGCTGCCGGCCGCTGGCTGTCCCTGGCACGGTGGAGGCGGCCCGCGTCGGACGCGGCCTCCCCGACGCTCTCGTCGCCCTCGGCCTGGCCGTCCAAGTGCAACTCGCTCCGGCCTTGTCCCCGTACGCCTCGTCCATGGCCGGTTAGGCCCACGCCCACTACAGCAAGCGCACGCAATGGCGCCCGCCTTGAGGGGACGGGCGCCGTTGCGCTTGCCACGCGTCCCGGCAGACCCGCAGTACCGGGCCGGAATCCTGCTGATGTCGAGGCACTGCTGACCACTGATCGGCTCGCTGGAGGCCGAGTAGATCTCCAGGAGCGAGAGGTGTCCGTCCTTCGTGAAGACCATCACTCCGGCATCCTCCGGTTCGGCGTACCAGGCATCCGCGGCCGGATTGCCGTAAGCGGGAGCCGGTGGGACCGCGGTGTGGTCCACCGCGACGTCGACCGTCGCGCAGCCGCAGCCGCGCCTGCCGACGACCCGGGCGTACGGAAGCTGAGCACGCAGCGCGCTGCTCACCGGATCGGAGCCGGTCAGCAGCACGTTCAACGTCGCCGCGACTTCCAGCGGGAGGGGTTCAGCCATCCGCCTCGGCCACGCCGATCGGGCACGAAACGCCCGTTCCGGCGAGCCTGTGCTGCCATGTGACCCGTAGGCGGCAGCCGGCCGCTCGGTGAACTTGCCTGTCACGGCCTCAGGGCGGCCAGTCGTTCGTCCCCGGCGGGGTATGGGTGTTCCTGGGGCAGCAGTGCGGCCGCGGCATCCAGCTCGCTGCGGCATACGAGCTCGTGGACCTCTCGGGCGAGCGGAGTCACGTCACTGATGACCACGGTCCACTCGTCCGCGTAACGCTTAAGGGCCTCACCGGAGAGGCCGAGTTGGAGTGAGCGGTACGTCAGGGGGCGCAGGTGCAGGTCACGCTCTGGGTCCCACTGGATGCGGGCCGGTGCGCGCTTGAGTTGACCTTGCCAGGTGCTGCGGTCGGGGTGCAGGCCGCGCACGTAGCTGGACAGGCAGGCGTGGCGCAGTGCCCATTCGAAGCCGTCTCGGGTGATCTCGATGGCCAGGACAGTCTCCTGCCCGGCCTTCGTCGACCAGCCGCAGCGGTACATCATCCACAGGAAGGACGGCTTGATCCACGTCAAGGCGTGTTCACAGTCCTCTTCGGCGGGCTCATCCACGCTGCTGATTGCCGATGCACCGCGCATTACGGGGCCCCAGGCCCTCGGGTGCCGGCGCACGTGTCACGCGGCATGGACATGGATCGTCGAGCAAGACTGCGATCCCCGGCCGCGAGCGGCGGGTTTCTGCTGCTCACGGGATGGGTGGCTTTCGGTACGGCTCGCTGCGTTCAGGAGTCGATCAACGGGGTGCCCGGCGAGCTGCGGGCTCTGGGGCGTCCGCTGCTGGATACGCCATCGTTGTCGCCGGTTACGGAGGAGAGAGCGCTGAGCGGAGGTGTCTGCGAGAGCTGACTCCGAGCTTGGTGAATACGTTGCCGAGGTGCCACTCCACCGTGCGTGGGCTGATGAACAGCTGGGCGGCGATCTCGGAGTTGGTGTGGCCGTCTCTGGCCAGGCCGGCGATCTGTGCCTCCTGGCCGGAGAGTTCGGCGACGGCGTCGACCGACCGCCTGCGTACGGTTTCTCCGGTCGCCAGAAGCTCCCTGCGGGCCCGCTCGGCAAAGGCGTCGGCTCCGACCCGGCTGAACGCCTCGTAGGCTGAGCGCAGTTGAGCACGGCTTTCCTGACGACGGTTCTGGCGACGCAGCCACTCGCCGTACAGCAGACGGGCGCGGAACAGCTGGACGACGACTCGGCAGCGTCCGAGATGCTCGATCCCCTCCCGGTAGAGCGCATCGGCAGCTTCGCCATCGCTCAGTAGCGCGCGTGAGCAGGCCTCCATGCCCAGTGCCCACTCCGTTCCGCTGGTGTGTGTGCGTTCGGTGAGCTTCTCCAGCGCCGACGCGGCGGCCGCCGGCTGTCCACTGCGGGCGGCCGCCTCGATCAGTTCGACAAGCGCCCAGCCGAAGAAGCCCAGGTCCTCGTATTGGCATGCGCGCGTCGCCGCTGCCAGGGCTTCCTCGTAGTGGCCGAGGCTGTTGTCCAGCACTGCGGTCGCGTACTCGGCCAGGCTGAGAACACGCCCCTCGCCCCGGGCACGCACCTCTTCGATGGTGGTCTCGATGAGGCCCCGTGCCTGGGATTCCTGTCCTCGCCAGGCGGCGAGCACCAGGGACGTGTACATCATGGGCACGCCGCCCGCCGCCTCCGAGATCGCCGTCGCCTCGTTGATCAGAGCCGCCGCGGTGTTGAATTCGCCGGCGTGCACGTGGCAGTACGCCTGGTAGGTCAGCGCCATCGGCAGGATGGCGAGCGCGCCCGCTTCGCGGGCGATTCTGACGGCGCCGGTCGCCAACTCGTGCCACGCGTCGTCGTCCCACAGCTCCGGGGCGAGAGGCTCGGGTGTCACCCGGAACGCCAGCCACAGCCAGCGCTTGTCCGCATCCGTCGTGCCGGAGCTCTGCTCCTGCCGGACGGCGCGCAGGGCGCGCCTGAGAGCGTCGACGCTGGCGGCGTGGCCGTCGATGATCAGGTCGGCCATGCTGTCCAGCAGGACGTCGACCATCCGCGGCGGCGTCGACGGTGGCGGTCCGGCGCGGGCGGCCTCGGCCACCTCGCGCTGCCCGGGGCCCGCGCTCAGGCGGCCGGCGAAGAGCGCCGCGCCGACCGCTTCCAGCAGGGTGTCACGGGCAAGGGTGCTGTCGAGAGGCGCAAGCCGGTGTGCCGCGTCGAGCAGAAGCCGGGGCGCGTCGCTCCCGCGCTGCTGGGAGAAGACCAGCCGGGCTCGCAGCCGATCCAGCCGGGCGCGCTGCAGGTCGTCCAATGGGCCGGCCTCCGCGGCCGCCAGCAGGTTGTGAGCATGGTCGGCCCCGCCGGCGTCGATCTCGGCCTGAGCGGCGGCCAGTGCACGGGTGACGCGGTGCGCGGGATCGGGTGTCAGCTCCGCCGCCCGCCGCAGGAACGATGCTGCCGCGACGGCTCCTCCCCGGCCTTGTGCCCTGTCGGCCGAGCGCTCCAGGTCGACGGCGACGCTTTCGTCGGGCCGGGTGGCGGCGTGAGCGCGATGCCACGCTCTGCGATCAGGATCAAGGCGGGGATCGGTGGCTTCCGCCAGTGCTCGGTGCACCGCCCGGCGGTCCGGCGCGGATGTCCTCTGGTAGACGGCCGAGCGCACCAGAGGGTGATGGAACCGCACCCTGGTGCCGAACTCGACCAGTCCTGCCGCCTCGGCCGGCGCTGCGGCGTCCGCCGGTATCCCCTGCAGATCGGCCGCCCGCCACAACAGATCCACGTCTCCGGTCGGCTCGGCCGCGGCGGTCAGCAGAAGCCGCCGACTGTCCTGCGGAAGTGATCGGAACTGCCGGTGGTAGGCGGTCTCGATACAGCTCGCCACGGAGCGTCTGCCGGGAAGTCCGAAGCCGCCCGCCAGCTCGGCAGGGGCGAGCGCGTGCGTCACCTGCAGCAAGGCCATCGGGTTGCCGTGCGCCTCCGACACGATCCGGTTCCGTACAAGCGGGTCGAGCGGCACGCGGACGGCCGAAGCCAGTAGGGCACGTGCGTCGGGCTCGCTGAGGCTCTCGACGATCAGCTCCGGCAGACCTGCCAGCTCACGATTGCCATCGGGCTCCCGCAGGGCGAAGATCAAAGCCACCGGCTCGGCCGTCAATCGCCTGGCGACAAACGCCAGCACCTGCCGGGACCCGTCGTCGAGCCACTGCGCATCATCGACGAGGCAGGCTAGCGGCTGATCCTCGGCGGCGCCGGCCAGCAGACTGAGCACGGCCAGGCCCACCAGGAACCGGTTTGGCGCATCGCCCTCCCGCAGTCCAAACGCGACGGACAACGCATTGCGCTGCGGTCCAGGCAGCTCATGAAGCCGACCCAGCATGGGCGCGCAGAGTTGGTGAAGGCCCGCGAACGGAAGCTCCATCTCCGACTCGATGCCTGCGACGCCGACCGTACGAAATCCGACGGCCCGGCCGGCTGCGTAGTCCAGCAGTGCGGTCTTGCCGATCCCTGTCTCACCACGAAGAACCAGGACCGCGCTGCTGCCCGCCCGCGCTGTGGCCAGTACCGCCTCCAGCGCGGCCAGCTCCTGGCCCCGGCCCCGCAGTGCGACCTGCGCTTCGCCGGCGGGCACGCCCATGGGTCGATCTCCCTGGTCCGCTGCTTGGTGCGTTACGCAGCCAATGCGGTCATTTTTGGTCAGGTCGAGCCAGTTGGCTTTCCGGTGCCAGCCTCACCGCACGACTCGGCCTCGCAGGGGCTCACGACCGACCGCTCGCAGGGCTCACAGCCCACCCAAGCGGCTGAAACGACCAGGCATGCTGCCTTCGGACACCACTTGACGTCTGCGCTATCACTTTAGTGCGCTTTAGGGGTTTTCGGCAGCTATGCAGAGTCCAGGCGCGCACGGCGCTTGGTGCGCTCCGAACACCGCTCGGCCCGCCGACAACCCTCCGCCATTGGTGCACTGCTTTCAACAGGCCGTTGCAGGCTACGACTGCCCCAGACCGTACGTGGCCCAAAGGTCCGTCGTTTCCGGCGTGAACGCCATGCCCCCGGGTTCAGCCACGGGTCCGACCCCGGGGTTTCTACGGGCGCGAGGAACGAACGGCGATGTCAGCGTGGAGGAGTCAGTGGCACGAGGCCGCTGATGTTGACAAGGAGACCCCCCACGCATGTCTGCAACACCCGAAGAGATAGCGATCCGTCCGTTCACGTTCGAGTTCCCCGAGGCAGAACTCGAGGACCTGCGTGCACGTATCGAGGCGGCGCGGTGGCCTGAGAAGGAGACCGTCACGGATCAGTCGCAGGGCCCGCAGCTGGAGACGATGAAGGAGCTCGCGCGGTACTGGGCGTCGGAGTACGACTGGCGCAAGGCCGAGGCGAAGCTGAAGGCCCTGCCGCATTTCATCACCGAGATCGACGGGCTGGACATCCACTTCGTTCACGTCCGCTCGAAGCATGAGAACGCTCTGCCGATCATCGTGACGCACGGATGGCCGGGCTCGGTCATCGAGCAGCTGAAGATCATCGAGCCGCTCACCAACCCCACCGCCCACGGCGGGAGCGTGTCGGACGCGTTCCACGTGATCATCCCGTCGATGCCCGGCTACGGGTTCTCGGGCAAGCCGACCTCGACCGGCTGGGGTCCCGAGCGTATCGCCCGTACCTGGGGCGAGCTGATGAAGCGCCTGGGCTACACGAAATACGTCGCCCAGGGCGGCGACTGGGGCGCGATCGTCACGGACCTCATGGGGGCGCAGCAGCCCGAGGGCCTGATCGGCATCCACACCAACATGCCCAAGGTGATTCCGGCCGCCATCGACGCCGCGCTCATCGCGGGCAACCCGCTGCCTGCGGGCCTGTCGCTCTCCGACGAGGAGAAGGCGGCGGTCGAGCAGTTGGACTTCGTGTACCGGCACGTCTACTACGCCTACATGATGGCGTCGCGTCCGCAGACGCTGACCGGGCTGGTGGACTCCCCCGTCGGGCTGGCGGCCTTCCTGCTCGACCACGACAAGGCCAGCCTGGCCCTGATCTCCCGGGCCTTCGCCGGGCACACCGAAGGCCTCACCCGGGACGACGTCCTGGACAACATAACGTTCTTCTGGCTGACCAACACGGCGATCTCCGCGGCTCGCCTCTACGCGGAGAACAAGACCTCCTTCTTCGGTATCAATGGCGTCACCCTGCCGGTTGCCGTGAGCGTCTTCCCCGATGAGCTCTACCAAGCCCCGAAGAGCTGGGCGGAGCAGGCGTACCCGAACCTCGTCCACTACAACAGGCTTCCCAAGGGCGGCCACTTCGCCGCCTGGGAGCAGCCGGAGCTGCTCGTTGAGGAGATTCGCGCGGGCCTTCGGTCGCTTCGCTAGATGTCCGCGCCCGACCGAGGGCACAAGCCTTCGCTCGGCGGGGCGGCCGAGTGGCTCATCTCCGAGCCGCTCGGCCGCCCCGAGCCGCGCGGCCACGTCGTCCTTGTACTTCTGGACGAGGACGTGCATCAACCGGCTGCGCGCGCAGCCGTACATTCGTGTGTGGTCAACCAATACTGGCTGGCGCCCTACTTTGTCGACGCGGACGACATCATCCGCGTCAACCACTTCGGCGAGGGACGCCAGGAGTAATCGGAGCCCTTCAGCCAGCAGCTGCTCCGCGTCGAGCGCGCGTTCGTCTCTGTCAACCACTGTGCCTTCGTCGGCCCGTGGACGATCGAGCGTGAGAACGTCGTGCTCAGCCAGGCCGGCGGGAGCATCGCCTGCCGGGTTGGTATGGCTTCACAGTCCTACCGAACGATGTCCGGACAGCGCATCAGATCCTACGAGCTGTGGGCTGTCGATCACACTCCGGGAGTCGTCTGTACGTGACCGCGGGAGGCATCTTGTCCATGTCCTCCGGCCCCGATGAAGCGCCCACTGCGACCTCGTAGAAGCCTCGCGGGTAGCGGATCACGCTGCACTCTCTCACGTTCATGCCGATGCCCCGTCGGGCCATGGACGATCACATCTCCCCGGTCACAGCAGCATGGATGGGGGTTGTGAACGCGGCTTGATGACCCACGTCAAGCCTCGCTCACAGACCTTTGGGCTCAGCCCCCCGCAGACCATCGGTCCGCTGTATGCCCGGCAAACTCAGAGATCTCCCGGGACTGCGCGCAACACCTTGACGAACGTAATTTTCCAGCACGTATGAAGGCCTGGGGTGTTACCGCCCCCGGGTGGCAAACGACCATCGGTGGGCCGACCCAGCTGCGTTACGTGGCGTAAAGAGTCGGGCACACGTTGGGGCGCCCGCTGGGCTGGGTCCGTGCGGCCGTCGTTACTGCGAGGCAGCTTTGAGCTGAGCGGTGATTTTGCCCAGAGCCTTTTCGGCGGGGTGCTGCTTGATGAGCCCCTCACGACCTGCGGCGCGGAGCTCCACCACCGCTACACCTTCGGGGCCTGCGGCCACAACAGCGGTCACAACGGTGGGGTTCAGGCCACCAATCCCTACACCGACCATCGCTCGTACGGCGATGTCCCCGTTGTCTCGGGCTTCCACGCCTAGCAGAGTCCCTGTGTCGGCCAGAGTCGTGTGGACCAGCTGGAAGACTGCCGTCACCGTTCCGGACAACTCGACAAGAGTGGTACTGACGTCCTTCTTTGTCCATTTGAAGCCTCGCGCGGCTCCACGAGCACCGCCCCGTGCCCCTGCTCTGCCCAAACCGTGCGTTCCGGTGGCCGCCCCTCCAGCGGCAGCTCCTATCGAGCCGCCCTTCGCACCGAGTTGCATCAGTGCGGCGAGCAGGAACTCGTCCTCGCTGGCCTCATCGAACATGACCGCCTCCTCAGCACCGACAACACATGGCTCTACAACCAAAGTCACCCAGTCTTACCACTGGCCAGCAGCCTCCTCTAGATCGGCTGACGTATGTGGCTTCTCCGTGTGGTCCATGCATTCCTTGTGGGCGCGCGACCTCGACCCGGAAGCCGGCGAGGACGACGAACATGCGGTCTCCGACGGAGTCTCGGTGGCGCCGTATACCTCCTACGCTGAAGAGTAGGGAGCGGCCGGGAAGTGGCGAGCCTGCCCGGAAGGCTAACGCACTTTGGTGCCACCCCTCCGTAGCTCACCCGGTATGCCGGTCGGTGGAGAGTAGCCACTGCCAGCGTTGACGTTCCGTGACGAGGGTGGCGGCCGCGAGGAGAGACACGAGGACTGCCGCATAGACGGGCCATGCCAACCATGCGGCGATCGCGGCAGCAGCGAGCTGGAGCAGCACGAGCAGGATCGTGACCGTACCCGAGACAGGGATGATCACCTGCGCCTTGTCTCCCGGAGTGGAGAAGACGGCCGGGAGGCCGATCAGTACCACCACCGCCAAGACGGCAAGCAGCCATGAGTACTTGGACAAGGCCCAGGGAGTGGCCACCCAGGCGCCGAGTTCCGCGGCGAAGCGCAGGACGGATGCGATGCGGTCCTCCGGTCTCTCCATGTTCGCCCCCGCGCAAGCTGTGTCGACCACCAGCGGGAGATCTTACGACCACGGATGGGGCTGTGAACGCGCCTTGGTGATCCAAGTCAAGCCGTGTTCACGGACCATTGGATGACTCCGGGGAACCTGACCGGCCACACGAGACTGATCGCCCCAGCCGGACGGACCGAGGGCGTCTTGTCCCGACGGGGATCGACCCGGCACCGTAGGCCACCATAGCCATCCTGCGTGAGACGTTCGGTGCTGCGGCCGACATGCGCCGTCGCCACTTGTGGCAGTCGAAAATCGGTGGTCACCTGACCTGGCCGAGCCCACGCTGTACGCCATGGAAGAACCGCACCGCAGGATCCGCGCGCTCCACACGGCATCCACGATCACCGTCTACCAGGCGTACTCGCTTGAGATCGGACTGCCAGCCATCCGCGACGGCCGATTTCCCGCCGCGTGGAAGCCTGGCCGCATGACGTGGATCAAACCCAGTTTCACGTGGATGATGTACCGCTCAAACTGGGGCACGAACACCGGGCAGGAGACCGTCCTGGCCGTCGAGATCACTCGCGACGGCTTCGACTGGGCGCTGCGCCATGCCTGCCTGTCGAGTTACGTTCGCGGACTGCATCCTGATCGCAGCGCCTGGCAGCGCGACCTCAAGCGCGCACCGGCCCGTGTCCAGTGGGATCCCGAACGCGATCTGCACCTGCGTCCCCTGCCGTACCGCTCGCTACAACTGGGGCTCTCGGGTGAGGCATCGTCGCGTTACGCGGACGACTGGATCGTGTCCATCAGTGACGTGACCCCGCTCACCAACGAGATCCACGCACTCGTCAGGGACGGCGAACTGGACTCAGCGACCCGACTGCTCCCCCAGGAGCAGGGATACCCCGCCGGTGAAGAACTACTGGCCCACCTGCGTCCCTGACCGGCAGTCCGGGCACAACCGCCTGCATCACCCATGGGTCACATGGCAGCACAGGTCTGTGAACGCTGCTTGGTGATCCACGTCATCCGATCTCGCTGCCAGGCCGCCTGGAAGCGGCTCTCCCGGGCTGCGGGCAGGCCGATCTCCGGTGGATACGCTTGATAGACGATGACCGTGGAGTCGGCGTAGCGGGCGCGGATCTGGTGCTTGAGTTCTGCCACGGTGACAGCGTGTGGAACCTGTTCGATGCGTGCCATCGAATTACCTGAGCGACCAGTTCAGGTCTCCGCGGGCGCCGAGTTCATCCAGCGGGAAGGATCGCTGGGATGGTGCGGCTACAGGGGCGCCTGCATGCGCTCGGGTGGGTGACTGATTGTCGCTGACGACCTCCTCCGCGGTGTGGGCCGGCATTGGGGCAAGGCGGCCATGACGTGGGGCGGGCGAACCGTCTGTGGCCGGAGAGAAACATCATGAGCATTGAGACATCAACTCCGTTGTGCGAAGCGGCATTTCATGACCTCTCCGAGTGGCCGATACGGTCGGATCCATGGAGTGGAATTTTCAGACGGCCGAAAGCCTCGCGGATGCCTTGCGTGCCGGTGAAGTGTCCTCGGCGGAACTGACCGACGAGGCGATCGCCCGTATCGAGCGGGACGACAAGACGATCAACGCGATCTGTGTGCCGGACTTCGACCGTGCGCGGTCTGCCGCGCGCGGTGCTGACCAGGCGCGCGCCCGCGGCGAGGTCCGGCCGCTGCTCGGTATTCCGGTGACGGTCAAAGAGTCCTACAACATGGCTGGGCTGCCCACGACCTGGGGCATGCCGCAACACCGGGACTATGTGCCGGCCGAGGACGCGGTACAGGTGTCGCGGCTCAAGGCCGCGGGCGCGGTGGTGCTGGGTAAGACCAATGTGCCCTTGGGGCTGCAAGATATCCAGAGCTTCAACGAGATCTACGGCACCACTAACAATCCGTGGGATCACGATCGCACGCCGGGCGGATCCTCCGGCGGATCAGCGGCGGCCCTGGCGTCCGGATTCTGCGCGCTGTCCATCGGCTCCGACCTCGCCGGTTCGCTGCGCACCCCCGCGCATTTCTGCGGCGTCTATGCGCACAAGCCGACACTCGGACTGGCGGCAACCCGCGGCATGGTCGCGCCGCCGGCGCCGCCGTTGCCGGTCGACCTCGATCTGGCCGTCGTCGGTCCGATGGCGCGCACTGCCCGCGACCTCGCGCTCCTGCTCGACGTCATGGCCGGACCGGACCCGCTGACGCACGGTGTGGCGTACGACGTGACGCTGCCGCCCGCGCGCCACGAGCGGCTCGGCGACTTCCGGGTCTTGGTCGTCGAGGAGCATCCGCTCATTCCGACCGGATCCGCTGTGCGGGCGGGCGTGAACCGGGTGGCCGACGCCCTTGTCGACGGCGGCGCCCGCGTCGAACGGCACACTCCGCTGCTGCCCGATCTGACCGAAGCCGCCACGATCTACACGCAGTTGCTGTTTTCGGGCTCCGTTGCGCGTTTTCCCGTCGAAGCGTACGAGCAGCTGCGGACCCGCGCCGCCGGACTGAGCGCAGACGACCAGAGCCTCGACGCGACGCGGCTGCGTGGCATGGTGTTCAGTCACCGCGACTGGGTCGAGACGAACAACTGTCGCGAGCTCCATCGCCACGGCTGGCGGCAGCTCTTTACCGAGTTCGACGCCGTGGTGTGTCCCATCACGCCCACTCCCGCGTTCCCGCACGACCACAACCCCAATGTGTTGGAACGCCGGATCGACATCGACGGCGTCGGGTACCCGTACTTCGACCAGCTCGTCTGGGCCGGTGTGGCCACTATGCCCGGCCTGCCCGCCACCGCCGTACCAGCGGGCTTTTCCCCCGAGGGTCTGCCGGTGGGAGTGCAGCTCATCGGTCCGCTGTTCGAGGACCGCACCCCGCTGCGGTTGGCCGAACTGCTCGAGCAGGAGATCGGCGGCTTCCAGGCACCGAAGTAGGGCGCACTACCTGGATGTCCGTCGAGGACGAGGTGCGGATCACGACGAGATCCTCCGAATGCGCACAGTCGCTGCCCGGCACGCAAATGTCACCCGTCTCCCGCAACACGAGAGGAGGTTGTCGCCGCAGGTCAGCGACGTGCACTTTCATCGGTGGCCTGGCGAACCACGGGGAAGTGCAGTGGCGTTGAGACGGCCTCGCTCCACCTGGCGCGAGTCGTCCTTCACCACTGTTCCCAGGCCGGCGAAGAACAGCCGGACCATACCGACGGCGGCCTCCACGAGCAGACTCGGTTGCGGCGTCAGCGCTACGCGAGGAGAGGGCTTCCGGCGCGTGGTGAGCACGGCCTCGACACCGTCCAGGCAGCGGTAGCCTCACCGATAACTCATTGTGAAGTCCCGGCCGGCCAGTCCACTTTGTCGTAACTGGCCATGTCCCAACCACCCGGGCGCCCGTTGGGATGGAGCTGCTTCCCCAGACGCGTGGACACGCAGAATCCACCGCAGCCGCTACCGAAAGGCCGTCATGACCATGCCGTGCACACGCTCGTTCGTACAGGTCGACGTGTTTTCCACGAGCCCCTATCGCGGCAACCCGGTCGCGGTCGTCCTCGACGGGGCGGACTTGACCGATGAGGAGATGCAACGCCTGGCGCGTTGGACGAATCTGTCCGAGACCACGTTCGTGCTGACCCCTACCGTCGCGGAGGCGGACTACCGGCTACGGATCTTCACGCCTGAGAGTGAGCTGCCGTTTGCCGGACACCCCACCCTCGGCTCCGCTCGCGCCTGGCTGGACGGCGGTGGCATGCCGCGGCACGCCGACCGCATCGTGCAGCAGTGCGCCGCCGGCCTGGTCACCGTGAGGCGCGGCGACGGAGTTCTGTCTTTCGCCGCCCCGCCGCTGATCCGCGACGGCGCGCTCGATGACGCATACCTGAAGCAGATCGTCGCCGCGTTCGGCATCGGCCGTGACCGTGTCCTCGCCCACCAGTGGGTCGACAACGGACCAGGCTGGGCCGTGCTCCAACTGGCCACAGCCGACGAGGTACTCGCCCTCGAACCCGACCTCTCCCTCATCCCGACCGCGATGGTCGGCGCGATCGGGGCCTACCCCCACGGTTCCCCGCACGACTTCGAGATGCGCACCTTCGCCCCACGCTGCGGAGTGGCCGAGGACCCCGCCTGCGGCAGCATGAACGCTGCCGTCGGACAGTGGCTCACCACAACCGGCGCAGCCCCCTCCGCCTATCGGGTCTCCCAGGGGGCGAGGCTGGGACGGGCCGCGACCATCGAGATCACCACCGGCACGGACGGCACCGTTTGGGTGAGTGGTGCCACGACCGTCTGCATCCGCGGCACCATCGCACTGTGACCGCGCCGCTGCCCGCGCACCGGAGGTGGCGGCCGCGGTGAGAACGAGCGCCCTGCGACCACGGATTCCCCCGGTATTCCAGCCGGCGCACGCGCCGCGGACAGGGGTGCTGCCGACGGGCCGCTCCGGGCGGCGAGTTCGACGTGGTGCAGCGCGGCCTGGACGGCGGCCTGAACTCCCGGGACCTGCTGGAGTTCGCCACCGTTGACGGCGCCCACGCCCTGGGACTCGCGGCCCGGACGGGCAGCCTCACACCCGGCAAGGACGCCGACGTGATCCTGCTGCGCACCGACGACCTGACCGTCTTCCCGGTCACCGACCCGGCCGCCACCATCGTCGCCGCCGGCCACCCCGGACTGGTCGACACGGTCCTCGTCGCCGGCCGCGTGGTCAAGCGCGGCGGCGTACTGGTGGACGCGGACCTGCGGGCGCTCAGGACCCGCCCGCTGGAGTCGCGCGACCGGGTCGCGGCGGCCGCCGGTGTCCCGCTCGACGGCACCTGGCGTCCGCGGCCGAAGGCGGCGTAACCGCACGAGCCGGAGTCCCCGCTCAGTTCATCTCATGTCATCTCATGAAGAAGGAGGTTGACCCGTGAAGCTGGTGACATTCGCCGAATCCGAGCGCGTGGCGCTCGGCCGCGTGGACAACGGCGGCAGGGTGCGCGACCTCAGCGATGTGGTCGGCGCCCGCACGCTCCTCGAAGTCATCGACGCGTGGGAGCACCTCGGACCCGTGATCGCCGCGGCCGCCGGTCTGCCCGCGGTGGACACGCCCCGGCTGCTGGCCTCGATCCCGCAACCGCGCCGCAATCTCTTCGCCGTCGGCAAGAACTACCGTGACCACGTGTGGAGTTCGGTCGCTCCGGCTAGACCGATCCCGGAGCTCATCAGCGTCATCTCCGCAGGGATCACCCTGCGAAGCGGCGACATCATCGCGACCGGCACCCCGGCAGGCGTCGGCTTCGGCTTCCACCCGCCCCGCTTCCTCGCCCCGGGTGACGTCGTCGAGTGCGCCATCACCGGCCTGGGCGCCCTGCGCAACACCGTCAGCGGCGCGTAGCAGGAACACGACTCAGCGGCAGGCAAGATGTGCGGGCGTCGGCGTGTCCGCTGCAGGACGTGCGACGGCCAGGTGGTTGGAGGGCACGCTGCGCAATCGCCTCGTACGGGCCCTCGTGCCGGAGCGCGCGGCCCGCTGCGGCGCCCGCCGGTGAACGCGGGGGCCTACCGTGCGAGGGGCACAGTCACCGTCCTCCATCCAGCCACCAAGGAGCGCCAGGCTGTGAAGGTCGAAATCCAGCCGGCCCAAGCGGGGAGGGCGACGGCACCCCGGGCCAGCTCCTTGCGGACTCTTTCGAGGAGTTCGGCGGCGAGTTCGGCAGCGGCTCCGGGCCGCCCGAAGTAGTCGGCCATGGCCTCTCCTACGTCCTCCACGGTACGACCGATGACCAGCGCCTTCTGTTCGGGACCAAAGCTGTGGCCGTGCGCCGCGAAGACGGCTGCTTCCGCGACACTCCAGCAGACCTCGGTGTTGACCAGCAGGCCGTCGCAGTCGAAGACCACGGACTCCGCGCCGGTGGGGAGCGAACGCATGTATGGGTCCTTTCACTTCGGGTGAACAGGTAGCCCCTTCGACGATTGCCGGGCGCGGTCGGCAGGGGCTCACACCAACCTCATGACTCGATCCTTCGCGCTCTGGAGATCACGGCCACGTCGGCCCGCGTCCGCGCCGACCGATGGCTCACTCCCCCAACGCGAGCCGGAGACCGAAGACGGCGACGGCCGTACCTGTGACGCGGTCGAGCAAGCGCCGCGCCGAAGGCCGTTGCAGGCGGTCACGGAGCACATGCGCGAAGGCGATCAGCACGCAGGCCCAGATGACGGCCAGAAGGATGTGTACACCAGTCAGGAGCACACCTGCAGCGAGGTGCGAGGCACCGGCGGGAACGAACTGCGGCAGCACCGCGACATAGAAGGCGCCCATCTTCGGGTTGAGGAGGTTGGTCGTGATCCCCTGACGCCAGCCGCCAAGCACGGTGTCGTCGGCGCGAGTTCCGCTCCTGACCTCGGCTTCGGTCCCGTCCGTCTTCGGGCGCTCCTCCACCGAGCAACGCCATGAGGTCCACAGCAGCCTGCCACCCATCCACACCAGGTATGCGGCCCCGGCCCAGCGGAGTGTCTCGTACGCGAGGTGAGACGCGGTCAGCAGTGCGGTGACACCGAGCGAGGTGAGCATGCCCCAGACCAGCGTGCCGCTCTGGATGCCGAGGACCACGCCCCAGGCGCGACGGCGGTGCCCGAGTCCGGCAGTGCGCAGAACGAGCGCGGTGTCCAGCCCGGGAGTGAGGGTGAGAAGTCCCACCATCAGGGAGAAAGTCCACAATGCGTTTATGGCGATCACGAACGATCACCCTAGGCCGCGTGTCGCATAACCTCTACTTTTCTGCCCGGAATCGGGCAGGAGTTGAGGTTTTCGTCCGCTCGTCGTCGCGCATCACACCTCACGATGGCGAGCCCAGGAGGACCTCGAACCAGCCGTGGCGGACATCCCGCCGGCCCCCTCCCCCGCCCTTGACATCCCGCGTCCGCAACTGAAGGCTGACCGACCAGTTGGTATGAAGGAGTGGGTCGTGACCGAGTTGAACATCTCCACTGCCGCCGGCGTATTCGACGCCATCGTGGCAGGTCCGCCCGAGGGTCGCCCGGTACTACTGCTGCACGGTTTCCCACAGACGGGGTTGGCGTGGCAACGGCAGATCGCAGCGTTGGCCGCGCACGGCTACCGCGTACTGGCACCCAACCAGCGTGGCTACTCCCCCGGCGTCCGCCCCGAGCGGCCCGAGGGCTACCACATCAGCATCCTGGTCGACGATGTCGTCGCGATGACGGAGGAACTGGGCTGGGCGACATTCGACCTGGTCGGCCATGACTGGGGAGGCGCTGTGGCGTGGTGGACCGCCGATGCCCATCCCGGCCGCGTACGCACTCTCACGGTTGTCTCGACCCCGCACCCCGGCGCTCTCGCCGACTCCCTGCGTACCGACGAGAACCAGCGCGACCGGTCGCGCTACATGATCGACTGGCGCGAAACCCCCGCGACCGAGGACGACATGCTCGCCAATGACGCCGAGAAGCTACGCTCCATCTACGCCGGTAGGATCCCGCAGGCCGGCGTCGACGCCTACATACGGCACCTGTCCCAGCCGGGCGCTCTCACCGCGGCGCTGAACTGGTACCGGGCCGGCCGCCCCGAACGCGCGATCGGCGTCATCGAGGTGCCGACGCTGTACGTCTGGAGCACGCAGGACACCGCGTTCGGCCCGGCAGCCGCGCAGGAGACCGGGCAGTGGGTCAACGGGCCGTACAGATTCGAGGCCCTCCAGGGCGTCAGCCACTGGATCCCCGAAGAGGCACCCGAGACACTGAACCACCTGCTGCTCGAACATCTGCATGCGCACGGCGAGTACGGAACCACAGCGATTACCCCGCCGACCGACTCTCGTATCCGCTGAGTTGGTCGTCCGGGCCTTCCAGCCACACCATGCAGAAGAGGCGCCTCGCACTCCCCGTCGGCCGTTTCACCGCACGGCAAGGCAGCCCCGCCGGCTGCGAGCCACCGGGCAACAGCGGCTCATCCGGTCGGTGTGGAGGTGCCCTTCGAGGTGGCGATCTCGTGCTGGACCAGACGAGCAAGGCCAGGCTCGTAGACGGTCGTCACTGTTGTGCCGTCGAGAGCCATGGTCTCGACGGCGATCAGGAACCCTTCATGCATGCCAGTCGTCGACCTTCGCCCAGAAGGCGGCTTTCCGGATCTCCTCGGTCGTCAGCTCCCCTGCGATCGTCTTGCCGTAGCCCGGCCGTCACGGTCACCGAGTTCCGCCATCTTCAGGGAGCTGCCCAGCGCTTTGACCTTGTCGACAGGGCCGCCAAGGCCCTCACAGCACATGATGGCGAGGTTCTCCGCCGATCGGGATGGCACATCACCTCCGGGAACGATGCGTTCGAGAATTCCTCTTGCTCATGCTGGGTTGGCCAGGACGCGGAAGCCGGACCCTCTCACAGACTGCCGTGCGACCTGGGTGTATTCCTGTCTCTCGGTGATGGAAGCTGGGGCAGAGGGGGTAGGCGATGACAACAGCGCGGGCGAGGGCTCACAGCACGGGCAGACTGCCGAGCAAGAACGGTGCCGACCGGCGGTCGCCGGGTCGGGCGCGGTTCATGGGCGTGCTGCTGATCCTGATGTCCGTGATATCTGCGGCAGCCTGCTACTTGGTGTTCTCCTGGTGGTTGCCCTCCGACAGCGAGCGTTACCAGGACTACCGCGCGGCCCAGGCGTGCTCCTCCCGCGCGATGGAGCACGGGCAGACGGACTGCCTGAGTACCTGGCATCTCACCGTGGAGAAGACGGTGAACAAGACCTCGGGGAAGAGCTCCACCTACGAGGCAACCCTGAAGTATCGGGACTCCTGGCGGGCAACCGTGTCCTTCGGCAACCCGGGGCCGCTCCTGGAGCGGCTCGCGCCCGGCGACCAGGTCACGGCCACCGCCTGGCGGCGCGACATCGTGGTACTCAGCAAGAACGGCGTACGGCAGAACACCTCGGAGGCGCCCCGTGACGAGCTCCAGATGAACGCTGCCATCGGTGTGCTCGCCGCGCTCGTCGCGGTTCAGACTTTCGTGTTCGGTGCGGTGCGTCTTGCCCGGCCCCGTGGCTACGAGCCCTTCACCTGGAATCCGTACGGCATGCGGCTGCTCATCACCATCACCGCGGTCTGTCTCGGGGTGGGCCTGCCGGCGGTGTGGCTCGGCATCCCGTGGTGGACCGTGCCCGCCGTCGCCGTACCCGTGGTGGTGTGCGCGGCGGGGTTGATGCATCACCGCCTACGGCCCCGAGCCGCAGGCGGAGTGTGACGGCCCTGGTGAATGTCGTTGGGTTCGTGTGAGGGGCGTGCGAGCCGGACAAGATCACCCCTGGGTATTCAGCGGAATTGGGTCACCTGACGCTCCGACAGCGGAAAGGTGCCGTTGACCTGCAAGGATGCGAGTGTCTAGGGAGGAACGTACTGCCGTCCGGCACGGCGGCCGGCTGGTGTGAACGCGCGGGGTGCTGGTCCGACTGGCAGTCGCGATCGTGCTCGGGGCCCCAGGCGAGGGCCGCCGGATCGGGCCCGCGCTCGGCGGTCGCCACCACCCGGTCGCCACCACCCGGACGGCGATCACCGGGAGGGGGAGAACCTGCGAGAGGAACACCACCCCATAAGCCCGTACGTTCCGAGACGCCCTGGCACCGCAGTAGTCGGCCGCTCCCCAGCCCACCGCCGCCACCGTGACCAGCAGTGCGGTGATCATGCGGCACCCGGCCGGTGCAGCAGAACATCACGCCTGGCATCGGTCAGATGACGCGCCGCCCGGCGGGACGTGCAGACCGCGTCCTGGGCCAGCCGGGGAGTCTCGGTCACCAGGGCACGCAGCGCTCCCCGTACCTGGGCCAGGGACGACGCCGCGTCCGGTGCGACATCGCCGTAGAGTACCCACCACGACCAGGCGCCGTTCGCCTCGGGCGGGGCATACGACAGGTGCGCGCCCTCGCCGGTTGCGGTACCCCAGATCCGAGTTATTTACTAGTAGGTACAAAACCGTATATACGCAGTAGCCGGGATGGACGTGCTGTGACTCCCGTTGCCGAGGGTGTCGGCAGACCTGAGTCTGCTCCGGCATTCGTGATGGGTGACACTCGGCCTCGCCGCGGCTGCCGCTCCTGCTCCCTTCGCTTTGGCCCGAGCACAAGGCGGTCACTTCAGGCGCCCGGGACAGACCACGCCTCGGGACCCTCCAACGGCAAGGGCCTGCGGCGCCGAGGCCGAGGATGCCGATCTCCCGTCCTTCGTCCGCACCACTGCAAGGAGACGAGTTCCATGCTCGCCATTCACCTCACGCAGTTCGGGGAGCCGGAGCGGAGCCTGAAGGTCGTGGACGTTCCCGAGCCTCCGGCTCCTGCCGCCGGGCAGGCGCTGATCCAGGTCGAATACGCCCCGCTCGACCACCACGATCTACTCCTGGCGAAGGGCGTCTATCCGGTCCGCCCCGAACTGCCGAGCGCCATCGGCAACGAGGGAGCCGGCACGGTCTTGGCGGTCGGGCCGGGCGTCACCCGCATCCGCCCCGGCGACACGGTCCTGCTTCCCTTCGGCACCTTCGCCTGGTCCGAACAGGTCCTGGCGGAAGCCGCGAAGCTGACCGCCGTGGACAGGTCCATCAGCCTCGAACAAGCGGCGATGCTCACCATCAACCCCACCACCGCGGGCCTGCTGGTGGAGTCGCGTGACCTTCCGGCCGGTTCTTGGGTGGTGCAGAACGCGGCGAACAGCGGGGTCGGCCGCTCCGTCATCGCCTTCGCCAAGGAGCGCGGGCTCCGCACGATCAACATCGTGCGCCGCGAGGAGCTCGTGACCGAACTGGAGGAACTCGGCGCCGACATCGTGCTGATCGACTCTCCCGACGTAGCCGTGCGCGTGCGTGCGGCCATCGGCAACGATCCCGTGCTGCTGGGACTGGACGGCATCAGTGGAAAGGCCACCTCGCTCCTGCTGGACGTGCTGACCGACGGCGCCCTGCTGGTGGTCTACGGCTACATGAGCGGCGAGCCCTTCACGCCCGACCGGAATGCACTGAAGGCGAAGGACATCACCACAACGGAGTTCTGGATGTACCAGGACGAGTACCTGCCCCGTCATCCGGACCTCGGCGCGGAGTCGGCACGGCTGGTCGCGGCGGGAAAGCTCACATTGCCCTCCGCCCCCGTCTACAAGGCCAAGGACTTCACCGAGGCTCTCGCGTTCGGGGAGAAGAACGGCAAGGTCCTCCTGGACTTCAACCCTCACCGCGCGTAAACGTCGGCACGGCACGGCACCGAAGACCCCAGGAAACGGAATCGCCGAAGACTCCCGCCACCAGCGAGAGCAAGGGAGGGGCGGTGGATCACTTGACAGGCGGAGGCGCACGGTCCCCTCTCCAGGCTGAACACCCCGCCGGGTCGGCTGCACGAGCCAATGCCGGGCAGCCCACGCGGTCGCTGCACACGATCAAGGACGTGCACCATGAGCACACACGGCACCATTGGCCACGGCACCATTGGCGTACTCGGCGCAGGAGAAGTGGGACAGGCGGTCGCCGACAAGGCCGTCCGCCACGGTCATGACGTACTCATCGGCAACAGCCGGGGCCCCAGGACTCTCGAAGCCCTCGTGGGCAGGCTGGGGCCGAAGGCTCACGCGGTAACGGCCGAGGAGGCGGCGAAGCCGGAGATCGTCTTCCTCTCGGTGCCGTTCTTCGCCGTGCCGGAACTGACAGGCCTCACCACCTGGGCCGGGAAGACCGTCGTCGACACGACGAATCAGTTCGCAGCGGCCAACCCCTGGCGGGGGCGGTACGACGTCGGTGACCTTACAGGCAGCGAGTGGGTTGCCCGCCACCTTCCCGGAGCCCGGATCGTGAAGGCTCTCAACACCCTGTACGCCCCGTTCATCGCCGCGGACCCCCGGCATGCCGAAGGACGACAAGTGGCCTTCTACGCGGGCGACGACGCCGACGCGAAGGCGGCCGTGGCCGGCTTGCTGGACGAATTCGGATTCGCCGCCCTGGACCTTGGCGGTCTGCGGGAGGGCGGGCGCCTGATGCAGCTGGATGGTGCGCTCAGTGCAAAGCACCTGCTGCTGCAGGACGTGGGCTGACGCCCCCACACACTCCAGCGCGCAGGAGGAGCATCATGAACCGTCGTGTCGTCTACACCCGTGGCGGGTCGCCGGCCAGCGTCCTGACCGTCATCGAGGAGCCGGAGCCGACGCCCGGCACCGGTCAGGTCCTCATCCGCACCACAGCCTTCCCGGTGCACCCTGGTGATCTCCAGGCCGTTGAGGCCTACCCCGAGGAGGCGGCGGAGCCGGTTCCCGCCGGCGTGGAGGCCACCGGCGTGCTGGAGGCCATCGGTCCGGGAACACGCGTGGCGCCGGGCGTCACGGTCGGCGGCCGTGTAACGGTCTTCCCCCAGCCGGGGGCCTGGTCCCAGTGGGTCGTGGCGGATGCCGGGGCCGTCGTCGCCGTACCGGACGAGCTGTCGGACGAGGTCGCGGCGCAGATGCTGGTGAACCCGCTCACCACGGTGATGCTGCGCCGTGAGGCGCAGGAGCATCCGGCCTTCGGATACGACGGTCTTCTGGTGCAGACCGCCGCGGGCTCGTCGGTCGGGCGGCTGCTGACGGGCGTGTCCCTGGTGCACAAGCTGGCGCTCGTCAACATCGTCCGCAGCGACCGCGGTGCTGCCGAACTGCGCAAGCGATTCCCGGGCGTGCCGGTCGTGGCGACAGAGCATCCTGGCTGGGCGGACGAGATACGCCAAGCAGCCGACGGGCGCCCGGTCAGTGTGGCCCTTGACCCGATCGGCGGGAAGCTGTCGGAGAGCCTTCTGGACCTGTTGGCGCCCGGCGGGAAGCTGGTCAACTACGGGCAGATCGCCGAGGAGCCGATCTCGGTACATGCGTCGACGCTGCTGCACAAGTCGCTCACGCTACGGAGCAAGAGCATCGGCCGGTGGTTGTCCGAGGTCTCCGCGGAGAGGCGGGCATCCGACGTCGCCACCGCAAAGCTGATCGCGCTCGCGCTCAAGGACCAGTTCGACGTGGCCGCAACGTACGGCCTTGACGAGCTGGGCAGCGCCCTGGAGCATGCGGTACGGCCCGGCAAGATCGGCACCGTCCTCGTCCGCCCCTGGTAGCCGCCACTGCCTGTACAGGAGTCCTGGCGGCAGTCGGCAAGCCGCCGGCCAGAGCAGGGCGTTGATGCCCCGACGCCACACATGTCGTGCGCCTTCAGGGCCACCAGCCGTCGTCAGCGAGGCAGCGCAGAGGCGACCGATGGGGCTTCGCTGTTGTGACCCTCTGTGAACCTATGTGACACCTGGTCGGCTGCGCGCCGGTGACAGCCGTCTTGTGGCGCCGCAGCGACGATCAGGCACCGGTCGAGGACCTGGCACCCGGCGCATGCCCGTCCGTCGAAACGCGAGGAAGGAGCACCAAGGCCTGCTCTGCGGCCCCCTTGACGACCTCGGGAGTGGCTCCCGCCTTGCCCAGGGCCTCAAGCCCCCGGAGCACGGCAAGCAGGAGGCTGGCGAGGCTGTCCGCATCCGCCTCAGCGTCCAGAGAGCCTTCCGCTTGGGCCCGCGCGATGCAGTCCCGCAGCGCGCCATGCAGCCCGCGGACAACCGCGGCGATTCGCTCGGCAACGCCCTCATCAACGGCCGACAGTTCCGCTGCGATCTTGGCCATCATGCAGCCGCGCCGTTCCACGTCCCAGACGATGCCTTGGGCGATATTGCGTACATGCCGCTCCAGTACGGGCAGGGCCGGTCCGGGGCCGCCCAGAGCTGAGCGCCAGGCCTCCAGGGCGTCACTGTTGTAGCTGTCGAGAGCCCGCAGGAACAACGCGTGCTTGTCCCCGAACGCTCCATACAGACTTCCCCGGCCCAAGCCTGTTACAGCGCTCAGGTCGTCGATGGAGGTGCCGTTGTAGCCCACGGACCAGAACTGATCACGGGCAGCCCGCACAACCTCTTCTTCGTCAAACTGTCGAGGCCGAGCCATGGGGCAACTGTACGCCGCGCACAACAGCCGAGATCGCCGTCGGCGGCCTGCTCCAGTTCGACGGTGCGGTGGGCCGCGGGCCGGCGGCAGTACTCATGCCCGTGCTCCCGTGGACAGCCATGGCCAAGGGGACGGCGAGGGCGCTGCCGACATCGGGGACAGCGCGGCCGGGCCTCGAACGTGCGGGGCATGACGTTGTCGACGCGGCGTCCTGCCTCCGCTCCGGTCAACCGGCCTTCGGCCTGGAGCAAGGCGACGCGCCAGACACCCCAGGATCGCAGGGGGCAACGAGTGAAACGGTGGCAAGCAGGGGGCGCGTACGTGATCATCCCCGGCACCGGGGGCGTGGCGAACCCGGACTGGAGGGATTGCATTGCCCCTCCTCGCCGCACGAATGGCCCACCGCGCCACGCCTCCGAGGTGCTCGAAGTCATGAAGAAGCTGCACCGCGGCCACAGGTGGTCGGCAGCCCGGATCACGTTCGACCTGCCCCAGGCCGGAACGTCGATCAGCCGAAGGACCGTGAGCAGGCACCTGGCCAAGACCGGCGAAAGTCGAGGCGCATCCACCCTCGACGCCCCGGCCACGTCGGACGTCCGGCGTCGCAACTGATCCGGCGTCAAGATACGTCGGCCACCTCGTCATCACCCGGGAAGTCATCGACGGACAGGCCGGCGAGTAGCCCCGGAAGCCCGATCGCCAAAGGAGCCGGCACGTTGTGACAACAACCCTGCTTCCCAACACGACTGTCGCACCTCGGCTCACGTTGATCACGTGTGACCTGTTCGTATGTACCGCACCCCCCACAAAAAGAATGGCTGTTCTGTTAGTGTGCTTCACAAGCAGAATCTCGACTCGCTTTGTGGGGGGCGTGGTGCCGCGACTCACCGACGCGCGCAAGGAACTCCGGCGCGCCCAGATCACCGAGGCCGCCGTACGCTGCTTCGGGCGAAACGGCCTGGAGCGGACCTCGATCGCCGACATCACCGCCGAGTCCGGCCTCTCGACCGGCTCGATCTACGCCCACTACCAAAACAAGGCCGACCTGGTCCAAGCCGCCGCCCGCGAGGTGCTCGCCCGGCGCGCCGAGGTCCTCGGCCAGTACGCCGCCGACGACACCCCGCCCGACCCCGAGGAACTGCTGGCCCGGCTGATCGCCGACATCGACCTCGTCGACGCCCGGGTCGGCGTGCAGACCTGGGGCGAGGCGACCACCGACCCGGCCATCCGCGACATCGTCGTCGACATGACGGACGGGATGCGTGCGTTGCTGCACGACTGCGTCACCGCCTGGCTGGTCAAGGTCGAGCGCCACGAGCCGGCCGAGGCCCGGGAGCGCGCCACCCCGTTGGCCCACCGGATCTTGGCGCTCTACCTGGCCGAACTGCTGTACGCCGCCTTGCAATCACCGACCGAGGAGACAGCTTCATGACCGCCCTGACCGCTTCGTTCGCCGGCCGCACCGTTTTACGGGTCGGCTATGGCGCCTTACAGCTCGAACGTCTGCACGAGCGCCGCGGCGAGGCGGTCGAACTGCTGCGCCGCGCCGTCGAGTTGGGCGTCGACCACGTGGACACCGCCGAGTTCTACGGTTTCGGATTCGCCAACGACGTGATCCGCGAGGCGCTGCGCCCCGAGGACGGCGTCCTGGTGGTCACGAAGGTCGGCGCCGACCCCAACCCGGGCGGCCGGTTGCCACTGCGTCTGGCGCAGCGGCCCGAGCAGTTGCGCGCCAGCGTCGAGGACAACCTGCGCAGCCTCGGCGTCGACCAGCTCCCGGTGGTCAACCTCCGCCGCCTCGACTCCGGCCCCGGCCTGCGTCCCGAGGGCGACCAAGTGGTCGGGCTCGACGACCAGCTCGCGGTGATGACCGCCCTGCGCGACGAGGGCAAGCTCGGCGCGATCGGCCTGAGCAGCGTCACCCTCGACGGCCTGCGCCGTGCCCTGCCTGCGGGCATCGCCTGCGTGCAGAACGCGTACGGTCTCCTCTCCCGCGGCGACGAGGACATGCTGCAGCTGTGCGTGGCCGAGGGCATCGCCTGGGTGCCGTTCTTCCCGCTCGGCGGGGCCTTCCCGGGCCTGCCCAAGGTCACCGAGGAGCCGGTGGTGCACGCCGTGGCTGAGTCCCTGGGCGTCACACCCTCCCAGGTCGGCCTCGCCTGGCTACTGCACCACGCCCCAAACGTGCTGCTCATCCCCGGCACCGCCGACGCCGCCCATCTCGAGGACAACATGGCGGCCGGCAAGATCACCTTCGACGCCTCGACTCTCGCCACCCTCGATGCCATCGAGTCCCGATCCAACGAGGCCCCCATCGGCTGACGGGAACCAACGGCGGCCCCGACATTCTTCGATTCGTGGACCGTGACCTGACCGCGCCCGGCCCCGGCGAGGTTCGCGTCCGGGTTGCCGTGTCCGGGGTCAACCCGACGCGCGGGCAGGCCCGTTCCGGCGCCGCCCACCCCAAGCACTTCTCCGAGGTCACCCCGCACCTCGACGGCGCCGGCACGATCGACGCGGTCGGTGAGGGGATCGACCAGAGCCGGGTCGGCCGGCGGGTCCGGCTGTTCATGGCCACTGCCGGGCAGCCCACCGGCACCGCCGCCGAATTCACCGTCGTGCCCGCCGAGCGGGCCGTGCCGCTGCCCGACGGGGCCGGTTTCGACGTCGGCGCCTCACTCGGCGTCCCCGCGCTCACCGCGCACCGCGCACCGCGCGCTCACCGTCGTCGCGGGCGGGGCCGGGGCGGTCGGGCACGCGGTGATCCAGCTCGCCCGACGGGCCGACGCCACCGTGATCAGCACGATCAGCGTCCCTACGTGAGTCGTTCGGCAGTCGCGGCCAGTTCCCGCCAACTGGCGTGGCTTTTATCATGTGTTGAGGCCGTTTTTCGTCGACCGTGTGCCGGGCATCGTTGACGTGCCGGACCGTCCGGCGCGGCGGAAGCGACGAGGTGGCACAGATGGCTGACGTGAACCCGGAACCGATCGCGACCTTCTGCGGCGACTGCAACTGCGGTTGTCCCCAGCTCTTCCTGGACCCGGATGCTGCCGAGGACCGGCGAGTACGCATCACCGACGACTTCGAACAGCAGGTGCAGATGAGCGAGGAGCAGTTCGCCGACCTCGTCGCTCAGGCCAAGGTCGGCGCCCTGGACCGGCTCACCGTGGCGTCGGCCTGACGCCGGCACGACTCCCGTGAACGGCGACACCCTCACCGTCGGCGTCCTCCTCTTCGAGGGCGCCGAGGAACTCGACGTCGCCGGTCCTTGGGAGGTACTGGGTTTCTGGGCCGCCCACATCGCGTCGTCTCCGGTGCGGGTCCTGACCCTCGGGCACCGGGCGGGTGTGGTGCGGTGTGCCAAGGGGCTCGGCCTCGTCGCGGATCACGACCTGACCACGGCGCCAGCGCTCGATCTGCTGGTCCATCCCGGAGGTGACGGCACCCGCTCCCTGGTGAAGGACGAGCCGCACCTGGCCTGGCTGAGCGAACTGCACCGGCAGGGAACGGTCCTGGCGAGCGTGTGCACCGGCTCGCTCGTCCTTGCGGCCGCCGGTCTGCTGGCGGGCCGGTCGGCCACCACCCATCGCGACTACCTCGACAAGCTCGCGAGGATCGACAGCTCGGTCGACCTACGCGCCGGGCAGCGGTACGTCGACGACGTCGACATCGTGACCTCCGCCGGTGTGTCGGCCGGAATTGACATGGCGCTGCACCTCGTCGGCCGTTTCGGCGGGGCCGAGGAGAGCGAGCTGACCCGGAACGGAATCCAGTACGAGCCACACGGCGGGTGACGGCGCGTCACCGCTCCGCGGGCGCGGGCTCGGGCTCCTCGTCGAGGGCGAGTGGCTGGGCGGCAAATGTGATGCGGACGACGCCGTCGAGGTGTCGTTCCGTGGCGCCCCGTACGCCGAAGACGTCGCAGAGGAGGTCCGGTGTCAGGACCTCCAGTACGGGTCCCGCCGCCACCACCGCGCCCTCGTGGAGCACGACGAGATGGTCGCAGAGCCGGGCGGCCAGGTCGAGGTCGTGCAGGACCGCCAGCGTGGTGATCCCTGTACTACGGATCAGATCCAGGAGTTCGAACCGGGCGCGGATGTCGAGGTGGTTGGTGAGTTCGTCCAGGACCAGGAGCCGGGGTCGTTGGGCGAGGGCGCGGGCCAGCAGGACGCGCTGGCGTTCGCCGCCGGAGAGGGTGGCATAGTCGCGGTCCGCGAAAAGGCCGACTCCGCAGCGCTCGACCGCCTCGGCCACGGCCTCACGGTCCTCGGCGCCGTCCCGGCCCATCAGCCCGTGGTGGGGCGTACGTCCCAGGGCGACGATCTCGGTCACCGTGAGCCCGGTCGTGGTGCCGGCGTCCTGAAGGACGGCCGCCGTGCGGCGGGCGGCGGTGCGCGCGGACAGCTCCCAAACGTCGTCGCCGCCCACCCTCACCACGCCGTCGGCCGGGCGTAGCGAGCGGTAGACCGTGCGGAGCAGGGTGGACTTGCCGCTGCCGTTGGGACCCACGAGCCCGACGATGTCGCCCTTGGCGGCCTCCAGGTGGACATCGCGGAGGATCTGCTTGCGGTCCAGGGTGATGTGGAGCTGGTCCACGGTCAGTTTCATACGCCGTCCAGGCTCCTCATACGGTGTCCAGGCCCTCCATGCGGTGACCAGCCCTTCATACGGTGTCCAGGCCCTTGTTGCGGCGCAGCAGCCACAGAAAGAACGGGGCGCCGAGCAGAGCGGTGAGGATGCCCAGCGGCAGTTCGTTGGGGCGACTGACGGTGCGGGAGAGCAGGTCGACGAGGACGAGGTAAATGGCGCCCAGGAGTGCGGTCAGGGGCAGCAGTCTGCGGTGGTCCGCGCCCGTGGTGAGGCGGACCAGGTGGGGAATCATCAGGCCGACGAAGCCGACGCCGCCGGCGACTGCGATGACCGTTCCGGTGAGCAGCGCGCTGATCACCAGCAGGACGGCGCGCAGCCGGTTGACGTCCACACCGAGCGCGGTCGCGGACTCGTCGCCGGCCAGCAGGGCGTTGAGCCGCCGTCCGAACAGGGTCAGTACGACTGTGCTCGTCAGAACCACCACCGTGACCGTGGGGAGTTGGCTCCACTGGGCGCCGGCCACGCTGCCGAGCATCCAGAACATCACCGTCCGCAGCTCGGTGGGCGTCGCCAGCAGCTGGACGAAGCTCGTCACCGACAGCAGTACATAGCCGACCGCGACCCCCGCCAGCACCAGCCGGGTCGGGGCCAGCCGGCCCTGGCGTTGTCCCAGGGCGAAGACCAGGGCCCCGGCCGCGAGGGCGCCGACGAACGCCGCGCCGGACACGCCGAGACCACCCAGCCCGCCGAGCGCCACACCGCCCAGGGTGATGACCAGCACGGCGCCCAGGGAGGCACCGTAGGAGAAGCCCAGGACGACCGGATCGGCGAGCGGGTTGGAGACCAGGGTCTGGAGCACCGCCCCGGCGACGGCCAGGCCCGCGCCGACCAGGGCGGCCAGGGCGACGCGGGGTGCCCGGAAGGTCCACACGATCTGGTCCAGCGCCGGGTCTGCGGTGGCTGCCCGGCCGGTGACGTGGCGCAGGAGGACTCCCCACACATCCGCCACCGGGATGTTCACCGCACCGATGCTCACCGCCGCCACCATCACGGCGACGAGGACGACCAGCAGGCCGGCGACCGCCAGCGGCAGCCGCAGGCGGCTCGGGATCGGACTCGGGCTCAGAACTTGTCGGGGTGAAGCATCCTGGCGACCTTCTCGACGGCCAGGTCGTTGCTGGGGCCGAGGTACATCGAGTCGGACAGGGCCACGTACTTGTTGTTCTTCGCGGCCGGCCACTGGGGGAACTCCTTCAGCAGTTTCTTGGCGTAGGCCGCCGGGTTCGGGTCGTTGTAGCCGATGACGACCAGCGCGTCGACGTCGGTGGCGGCCACCTTCTCCTTGCTCAGGTCGGCGAAGGAGGTCTTGGACGCCGACGCGAAGGCGTTGTTGCCGCCGGCCTTGGCGAGGATGTCGTTGTAGATGCCCTTGGCGACGACCGAGCTGAAGTCGTTGCCGCCCATGGCCATGTTGGAGAACAGGATCATGACCTTGGGCTGCTTCTCGCCCTTCACCTTCGCGGAGACGTCGGCGATGTTCTTCTCCGACGCGGCGATCAGCTTCTCCGCGCGGTCACTGACGTCGAAGATCTTGCCCATGTCGCGCAGCAGCGTGTAGCTGTCGGCGATGGTCATCTTGGAGGTGTCCTGATCGCAGCCCTGCGGGGAGACGTAGGTGCCCGCGCCCACCTGCTTGAGCTGGTCGCGGGTCGCGAAGCCGTTCTTCTCGTCGAAGCCGTACGAAGTCGTGGACAGCACCAGGTCCGGCCGCAGCCCGATCATCGCCTCGCGCGGGATGTCGTAGGCGTCATTGAGCTTGACGTTGCCGGTCGGCAGGGCCTTGATGGCCTTGGCGCGGCCCGCCAGCTCGGACATCCCGTAGCTCTGCTGGTTGGCGGCGATGCGGTCGCCGACGCCGAGGGAGAGCAGCGTGGAGACCTCGGCCACCGAGGCGCCGTTCATCACGACCACCCGGCTGGGCTCCTTGGTGAACTTCTCGGACACCCCGCAGTTCTGGAGGGTCGCCGGGTAGCCGGACTTCGCGGCGGCGGCGGACGCCTTGCCGCCGGTGTCGGCGCCCTTGTCGGTCGACGAGTCGGCGCATGCCGTCGTGACGAGACAGAGGGCGCCGGCCAGGGCGACGGCGACCGGCCGTTTCTTCGACATGCTGGCTCCTTGTTGCGCGGTGCTCGTGAGGCGACGGGTTCTGTTGCAGTAGTCGGGGGGTGGAGGCCCTGAGTTCCCGGGCATGCCCAACTACCTTGCGGGAGTGGCGGGATGAATCCGCTTTCCGGCCGGGGCGGGCAGGGTTCCGGTGGTGACGCAGTGGTCGAGGTAGCGAAAGACGAGGTCGCGGTCGACGGGCGGGCAGGTGATGCCGCTGCCGCGCAGACCGTTCACGACGTTGTCGGCGCGGACGTGACCCAGGCGCAGATCGGGCCCGGTGGCGTCGTCGGTGTCCGCGTCCCAGGAGTCGAAGAAGGCGAGCGTCGTCGCCGCCACACCGGAGGCACCGCAGTCACCGCAGTCACCGCAGTCATTGGAGTGAGTGGAGTGACTGGAGTCATCGAAGGAGCACGGCAGTTCGGCACGCCACTGGGCCAGCGGCATACGCCGCAGCGAGTAGCCGTACTCCTCCAGCCAGTCGTAGACGTCATCCAGCCTCACCAGGCCGGCGGCGGCGTGGTTGAAGACGGTCACGCCCGACGGGCGCTGTCCGAGGCAGAGGTGGACGAGGGCCCGGGCGACGTGGTCGACGGGTGTCCAGGTCTCCTCCTCGAACAGGTCGGGGACGATGCCCGCGGGAACCCCCGCGCGCAGCACGCTCCAAAGGAAGTCCCGCTCGTTCACGTAACCGGTGGCGTACGGGCCGACGATCCGGCCGAGCCGGTGCACGGTGACCGGCAGGCCCCTCTCCGCGGCCTGTTCCAGCAGGCACTCGGCCGCCCACTTCGACTGCTGGTAGCCGTAGCGCAGTCCGGGGTGAGGGGGGAGGAACGCCTCCGGTACCTCCGGGGCGAGGCCGAGGGGCGGGGCGACGGAGAGGGTCGACACGAAGTGCAGGGGAATCGAGCGCACAGCCGCCATGCGCAGCAGGTCGCGGGTGGACTCGGTGTTGGCGGCGCGGAGGGTGGCGTACTCGCGCATGATGCTCACGGTCGCCGCGTTGTGGAAGATCGCGCCGCAGGTGCGGGTGAGTTCGGCGAAGAGCGCCTCGTCCAGGCCGAGGAGGGGGCGGGCGAGGTCCGCGGGGACTGCCGTGACGCGTCGGCGCGCCGCGTCCGGGAGGTGGATCAGGTGGGTTTCCAGTGCCTGGTGGATGCGGACGGTGGCCTCGGCGGGGCTCGCGGCGCGGACCGGGCAGACGACCGCCGCGCCCGTGCTCTTCAGAAGCTCGGCCAGCAGGTGTACGCCCACGAAGCCGGTGGCGCCGGTGAGCAGGATTCTGTCCGGTGTGCCGGTCACCCGGGGACCGTCGCCGGGGCGGACGTCCGGATCGAGGACGGTGTCGGCGAACAGGACCGCCGGAAGGCCGGAAGCGGCCGGGCGAGGCCGTTCCTTCTGTTCCTGCTGCTCCTTCTGCTCCTGTTGCTCCTGTTGCTCCTGTTGCTCCAGGAAAATCGCCAGTTCGGCGGCGGTCGGGTGCTGGAAGAGCCAGGCGACCTTCACGTCACGGTGCAGTTCGACGCCGAGGCGGTTGGCGACCTGGATGGCCTGGAGCGAGTGGGCCCCCAGGTCGAACACGTCGTCCCGCGAGGAGACGGCGGCCACGCCGAGCGCCTGTTGCCAGACGGCGGCGATGGTGCGCTCCAGGGTGCTGTCGGAAGAGGCCGCCTGCACATCGGGGGCGGGTGCCGTCGTGGCGAGCGCGTTCCTGTCGATCTTCCCTGAGCTCGTCCGGGGCAGGCGGTCACGGAACTCGACGGCCGACGGGATCATCGCCGCGGGCAGCGTCCTGCGGAGGTGGTCCCTGAGCAGGGCCACGGCCGGGGCGGGCCCGTCCGGGACGACGTACGCGACCAGGCGCCGCGTCCCGTCTGCCAGCACCTGCCCGACGACAGCCGCGCCACGGACTCCTGGGTGACCGAGGAGGGCGCCCTCGACCTCGGCCGGGTGCACACGGTGTCCGCTGATCTTGAACTCGGTGTCCGACCGGCCCAGGTAGCGGAGTTGCCCGTCGTCGCCGATCCGTACCAGGTCGCCTGTGCGGTAGGCGCGGGGCGCTCCAGGGAGCCGGACGAGAGGGGCGAAGCGGGAGGTGTCCGGTGGCCGGTCTCCGCGGTAGCCGAGGGCCAGGTTGTCGCCCAGGAGGTGGAGTTCGCCGTCGACGACCGCGGCTCGGGTGCCGGGCAGGGGCAGCCCGATCGGGACGTCGCCCGGGGCGAGCGAGGGGTTGTGGAGGTCGGCGACGGTGGCGACCACGGTGGCCTCGGTCGGCCCGTAGGTGTTGAGCAGCCGGACCGACGTGCCGACGGCCCTGCGCCAGCGGTCGACCCGTTCGGGGAGGGCCGCCTCACCGCCGATGACGACGGTGTGTACGTCGGCGGGCAGAGTGACGGCGCCGGTCGAGAGGGCGTAGGCCAGTTCGTGCCAGTAGGCCGTGGGCAGGTCGAGGAAGCTGATCCGCAGCCGTGCGCAGGCGTCCAGGAACCCGGGGACCGATTCGGTCATGTCGTCACTGCGGACGACGAGCGTGGCGCCCCTGCACAGCGTGAGGAAGATTTCCTCGACGCTGGTGTCGAAGTGCAGGGGGGCGAAATGCAGGAGGCGGTCCCGATGGTGAAGGCCGTAGCGGTGCGTGGCGCCGGCGACGAAGTGCGCGAGGGCGCGGTGGCCGATCTCGACGCCCTTGGGGCGCCCCGTGGAGCCCGAGGTGTGGAGGACGTAGGCGAGGTCCTCCGGCGTCGTCGGTGCCGCCGGACGGGCCGCCGCAAACTCGGGCTCCGGCCGGTCGTATCGCAGAACGACCCGGTCCCCGAAGCCGTCGGCGTCGGCGTCGGCGCTGGTGGTGACGACCAGGACCGGTCGGGCGTCGTCCAGCAGTTCCGCCCTGCGGGCCTGGGGCGCCGCCGCGTCGAGCGGGCAGTAGGCGGCACCGGAGAGCAGGACGCCAAGGACGGCGGTGATCGCGTCGATGCCGCGCGGCAGGGCGACGGCCACCAGGTCGCCGTGGCCGACCCGGCGGGCGGCCAGTCGGCGGGCGAGCGCACGTGCCGACCCGAAGAGTTGGGCATACGTGATGCTGTTGCCGTCGTGCTCGACGGCGACGGATCCGCCGCGCCGGGCGGCGTGGCCGGCGATCAGATCGAGAACGGGGCGCACGGGGCCGGGCAGCGGTCCACCGTCCAGGACCGGGACGGGCTCGCGCGCACGCGGATCGCCGAGCGCCCGGTCGGGGGCGGCGACGGCCTCCCTGAGCAGGGACAGCAGTCCCTCCTGGAGTGCGGCGACATCCGCCTCGTCGTAGAGGTCGGGATTGGCGTCCACGGCGATCCGCAGTCCCCCGCCCTCGGAACGGTCGTAGACGTTGACCGACAGGTCGTCGACGGGGCCCGCGGAGACGTTGTGCACCGTGCTGCGGTGGCCGGCGAACCGCAGGTCGTACTCGAAGGGCATGATGTTGACGCCAGGACCGGACAGTCTGCGCTGTCCGCCGACGAGCTTGAGGTCGCGCCGCAGTTGTTCGTAGCGGTAGCGCTGGTGCGGCAGTCCGGCGCGGAGCTCGCGGGAGATCCGGGTGGCGAGGTCGCGCAGGCTGTCCGAAGCGGTGACCGCGACGCGCAGGGGCAGGATGTTGCGCACCATGCAGGGAACGCGCAGCGATACGGAGCCCAGGCGTCCCATCGCCGGCAGGCTGAGGACGATCTCAGGTGCGCCGGTCACGTGGTGCAGCTGGGCCACGGTCACGGCCAACAGCACCTCGGACCAGGTGAGTTCGAGGTCCCGGGCGACGGCGCGCAGGGCCTTCGTCTGCGTCGCGTCGAGGTCCGCCACGCGCCGGTGGAACGTGCGCGCGGGCAGCGCCGTACGGCCGGCGGGTGTCGCCACGGGCGGCCGGTCCGCGAACCGGTCCGCCCAGTAGGCGCGGGCCTTGGCGAAGCGCGGCGACTCCCGGTAGGCGCGTTCCTCGTCCCGCACCGAGGCCAGGGTGCCGAAACCGCTGTCCTCCACCTGCTCGCCCGCCGTCAGGGCCGTGTAGACCTGGGCGACCCGACGGGCGACCAGCGAAAGGCCGAAGCCGTCGAGGGCGATGTGGTGCACGCGGTGGTACCAGAGGTACTGCTCCGGTGCGGTGCGCAGCAGGGCGTGGCCGAAGACGGGGCCGCGCGTGAGGTCGACGGGACGGCCCATGTCCTCGTCCATCCAGGCTCGGGCCGCCGCGTGCGGATCGGGCTCGGCGGTGAGGTCTGCCGTGTGCAGGCGCCATTCGCCGGCCGGGGCGTCCGTCTGCCAGGGGCGGCCCTGGCCGTCGACGACGAAGGCGACGTTCAGGGCCTCCGTCTCCGCGACCACGTGGTGCAGGGCCGTGTCGAAGACGGCCATGTCCACCGGTCCGTCGATGAGCACATACTCGGCCGTGTTGTACGCGGGACTGTCCGGGTCGAGCTGCTGGCCGGTCCAGATGCCTTCCTGGGCGGCCAGCAACGGATGACGCCGCGCTGTGTCATTCAGGTCGCTGTCATGCGTCGGCATGGTCCGCTCCCCTCTGGCCTGCGGAGACCAACTGCCACCACTGGGCGAACGAGGTGCACTCGGCGAGTTCGACGAAGGTCACCTCCGCGCCGGTCTCCCGCCACCGTTCGAGGAGGGTGACGATCCGCAGGGAGTCCAGTCCGGCGTCCATGGGGTTCTCTTCGAGGTCGACTTCGTCGGGCCGCTGGTACAGGAACTCCGCCAGGTCCGCGCGGAAGCCCTCCAGCGTGAGGGGAGCAGGCATGTCGTTCTCTCTCGATCGGGCCTGGTGGAAGGTCAGTTGACCTTGCGTGCGGAGTCGCCCCAGAAGCGGTCGCGCAGCTCTCGGCGCAGGATCTTTCCGCTGGGGTTGCGCGGGACGGTGTCGATGAACTCGTAGCGGGCGGGCAGCTTGAAGCTCGCGAGCCGCGGGACGAGGAAGGTGTGCAGGTCCCGGGGGCTGGGCGGCTGCCCGGGCGCGGGGACGACGAAGGCGTGCACGTACTCGCCCCAGCGTTCGTCGGGGGCGCCGACGACGACGGCCTCCGCCACGCCGGGGTGGTGCTCCAGTGCGTTCTCGATCTCGGCGGGGTAGACGTTCTCGCCTGCGACGAGGATGGCGTCCTTGATGCGGTCGCGGATGAAGATGTAGCCGTCCTCGTCGATGTATCCGGCGTCCCCGGTGTGGATCCAGCCGTCGACGAGGGTCTCGGCGGTCTTGTCGGGCAGTCCCCAGTACTCGACCATGTGGGCCGGCGTGGCCAGGCAGACCTCCCCGACGGCGCCCGGCGGAAGTTCGCGCCCCTCGCCGTCGATCACCTTGCTGCCCACCCCCGGATACGGCCGCCCGGCCGCCTGCATGAGGGAACCGCCGGGGACATGGGCGGCCGGGGGCAGGCAGACGGCGGTGTTGCCGGTCTCGGTGAGGCCGTAGATCTGGGCGAACTCGCAGTCGAGAACGGCGAGGCTCTCCTCCAGCAGTGCCTCGGAGATGGGGGAGCCGCCGTAGACGGTCTTGCGCAGGGTGGTGAAGTCCTTGGCGCCGACGCCGGGTTCGGTCAGCATCATGCGGAGCATGGCCGGGACGACGCAGGCGGTGGTGATGCCGAGGTCGCGGATGAGGTCGACGGCCTGGCGGGCGGCGAAGGTTCGCATCGCGACGATCGTGGTTCCGGCGTTGAAGTTCTGCGTGGCCCACCACAGTCCGCCGATGTGGAATCCAGGGATACCGATCAGCGCGATGTCACCGGCGCGCCAGTCGATCCAGTCCAGCCCCTCGCTCGCCAGCGCGTCGCGGATCGCGAACAAGCTGCGGTGGGCGAGCACGACGCCCTTCGGCAGTCCGGTGGTGCCGCTGGTGTAGAGCTGGGCGACGGGGGTGTCGGGGGTGACGTGCAGCGTCGGGTCGGTGTCGGGGTGGGATGCCTTCCAGACGGCGAACGGCTCTCCGAGCTCGACGACCGTTTCGGGGGGAGCGGTCGGCATCTTCTCGACGATCGGCCCGAACTCCCCCTCCAGGAAGAGCAGTCGGGTCCCGGAGTCCCCCAGGATGTGGCTGACCTCGGGCGCGGTGAGTCGCCAGTTGACGGGTACGAGCACGGTCCCGCTCTTGGCACAGCCGAAGAGGATCTCGTAGTAGTGCTCGGACTCCTTGCCGAGGTACGCGACCCGGTCACCCGGCGTGAGTCCGGCGGCCTGGATGGCGTGGGCGATGCGGTTGCTCTCGCGGTGCAGTTGCTCGTACGTCACCGTGAGGCCCTCGAAGAGAACCGCGGGGGTCGTGGGCTGGTGGTGTGCGTGGAAGCTCGTGGTCTGGACGAGCGTCTGGAGCTCCGGGTGGTGGAGCCTGTCCATGGGCATGGGGGTCTCCGTCCTCTCTTGCCGCTGGGTGGGGTGGCAGGGGGCGCGTCAGGGGACGTCGACGAACGCCAGGATCGCCTCGCCGTCGCACCGGCCCGAGTCGGCGTCCCAGTAGCGGAAGGCGGTCTCGGCATGGAGGAACGGGCTGCCGCCTGCCGGGGCGCGCCGGGTGACGGACCGGAATTCCATCTCCCCGGAGAATGCACGGGGGTTGACGGGCCGCCGGAAGTTGGAGGCGAAGCGGGCGATCAGGATGTCCGGGAGCTGGTGCTTCCAGAAGTCGTCCAGCGTCCAGGATTCGAACCCTGTCCCCAGCCCTTCCTTCACGGACTTGGCGACCAGGTAATACATCATCTGGTTGTAGCAGATGTTCACCTCGACGGAATTCAGATGGCCAGTGTCGTCGATGTAGCACGACTCCGGAATCGCGAATTGGCAGCGGGCGACGGCTCGTCCGGCGTCGCTCTCGGTCACGACCGCCGAGCGCAGGTATTTGCAGTGGTCCTTGTAGGGCACCAGAACCTGCGCCAACAGGACCTCGTCCGTGGGGTGCTGGGCCATGGAGGGGGCCGTCATGCCGCCTTGATCCCGTCATGGAGCCTGCGCTCGTCGTGCACGGTGACGCGGTAGGAGACGGTCGGCTCGGGGGTGGTCGTGTGCCGGGCGCGGTGGATGAGGCTGCGGTTGTCCCAGACCAGCAGGTCACCCTGTTCGAAGCTCTGCAAATGGATGCTGTCGTGCTGGAAGGTCTGGTCGAGCTGGCCGGTGGCCTCGAACAGGCGCGCAAGCAGCTCGTCGTCGAGCGGCTTGCCGTCCTGGTCCTCGATGCCGACGGTGAAGCCCTCGCTGATGTAGAGGACCGTCTCTCCGGTCATGGGGTGCGTGAACGTGGTCGGCTGGAGGACGGCCGGGGTCTTCCGCTCCACCTCTTCGATGATCTCGGAGATGGGCCGGTAGACGTCGTGGGGCCGGATCTTGAAGTATTTGCGCACCGAGTGCCGGCAGTACGTTCCGCCGATCTCCTTCTTGAGTTCCTCGGGCAGCCTGTTGTAGGCCCGCCCCATGTCGATGAAGTACGTGCCCCGGCTCTTCTCGGGAATGACCTGGGGGTAGATCAGGGTGATTCCGAAGGGATCCGGCATGAACTGGTAGTCGGCGTGCCAGAACTTACCGGTCTTCGGTACGCCTATCTGCTTTCCGTTCTCCGGCACGTTCGAGGAGACGAATATCTCCGTGACCTCCGGGTGGTGGTACATCGGCTCGTAGTAGGTCTCCGGACGTCCCAGCCGCTTGCCGAGTTCAAGGAACTCCTGGGGAGAGAGGTCCTGGCCCTTCAGGACGGCGATCTTCTTGGTGTAGACGGTGCTCTTGAGCGCGTCGATGTCGGCGGCCGAGGCGGTGGTGTGGTCGAAGCCCTCGACCGTCGCGCCGATGGCGGTGCCGGGCTGTTCCTTGATGTACATGGGAGCTGCCTTTCGTGGAGTGGGGAGGGGAGGGGAGGGGAGAGCGGAGGAGGTCAGACGGCCGCTCGACGGGCGTCGACGAGTCCGGCGAGTTCGCCGAGGGTGAGGTCGGGCCGGAGTTCGTCGTCGCCGACGGCCACACCGAGGTCGCGCTCGATGCGGATGCTGATCTCGACCATCGTCAGCGAGTCGACGTCCAGTTCGGCGAAGGTCGCCTCGGGGCTGATCCGGTCGGCCGGGGCGCCATGCAGCCTCGCGAGGATCTCGACCAACTGGTCGTAGGTGGTGCTCATGACGTCGTCCGTTCTCCTTGGTCGTACGGATGGGCCGGTTCGTCGTACGGATGGGCCGGTTGGTCATGCAGATGGGACGGTCGGTCGTACAGATGGGCCGACGCGGGGAGCGTGGGCCAGGTCAGGAGGCAGGAGCCCCAGGTGAGGCCGCCTCCGAAGGCGGTGAGGAGCAGCCGGTCGCCGGGGCGGAGCGCCTGGCGGGCAGCCGCGTCGGCGAGGGCGAGCGGGATGGACGCGGCGCCCGTGTTGCCGACGGACTCGACATGGGTCACACACCGCTCGCGAGGGAGACCGAGGTCGTCGGCCACCGAGTGCAGGATCCGCAGATTGGCCTGGTGGGGTACGAAGTGGTCGACGTCGTCGATCTTCCAGCCGGCCCGGAACAGCGTGGCGCGCGCCGACTCGGCCATGCGCGTCACGGCGTGGCGGTAGACCTCCTTGCCCCGCATGGCGAAGTGCCGGTCCTGGCGGCAGGGTTCGCCCGGTCGGGAGCGCTGTCGGGAGCCGCCGGCCGCGACCGTGATCAGGTCCTCGTGGGCGCCGTCGCTGCCGAGGTCGAAGTGGCCGACCGCGCCGGGCTCGTCGGGGTGTCCGGCGCGCAGGACGACGGCTCCCGCGCCGTCGCCGAAGAGGATCGCGTTGGCCCGGTCGAGGGGATCGACGATCGTGGAGTAGGTGTCCGCCCCGATGAGCAGGACCCGTTCGGCCACGCCGGCCGCGATGAGCCCGGCGGCCGAGGCGAGGCCGTAGACGAACCCGGTGCACACGGCGCTGATGTCGAAGGCGGCCGCCCCCGTCAGACCGAGCCGTGCGGCGACCGCGGGCGCAGTGGCCGGGCAGCTGTGGTCCGGGGTCGTCGTGGCGACGACGACGGCGTCGACCCTGTCCGTCGCGGCGCAGGCGAGCGCTCTGCGGCCGGCTTCGACGGCCAGGTCGGACGTCGACTGTCCGGGGTCGACGACGTGCCGTCGGCGGATCCCGGTACGGGTGCGGATCCATGCGTCGTCGGTGTCGAGCCGTCGCGCGAGGTGCTCGTTGGTCACCAATCGGGACGGCACCCATCCGGCCAGCCCGCACAGGACGGCGGCCGGAGGAGCGTAAGAACCGGCGGCGGTAGGGGACATGGGGATTCTCCTGGCATGACGGAGGACGGGCCCAAGGGCCCGGACACGGAAACGGGAGGCGAAGGGAGTGTCTAAGGACTGGTGCTGGTGGTCCTGCGAAGGGCGAGGAGGGCGAGCGCGCCGCAGCCGATGCCGCCCGCTATCGCGAACACGGCGGTACGGATGCCGGCGAGGAGCCCGGGCCCGGAGGCGTTCTGCCCGACGCCACCCGCGACCGCGACCAGTACGGCGAGGCCCACCGCACCGCCCACCTGCAGGGTGGTCGAAGCCAGTCCAGAGGCGATGCCCTGGTCACCGGGGGCCACCCCGGCGGACGCGGCGATCCACATCCCCGTCCACGCGGCTCCCTGGCCGAGGCCCAGCAGCACGATTCCCGGCAGAAGGCTGGGATACGAGCCGTCCGAGGTGAGGGCCAGGCCGAGTGCCGCGGCTCCGGCGGCGCCCAGCGTCATGCCGCCCACCAGCATGCGGCGCATGCCGAAGGCGGACACGGCCCGTTCGCCGGCCTGCGTACCGACGGCCACCACCACGGCGGGCACGAGGAACGCGAGCCCGGTCGCGACCGCGCGGTACCCGTGGACCGTCTGGAAGTAGAGCGTCAGGAAGTACGGCACCGAGCTGAACGTCGCGCTGAACAGGGCGGTCACCCCCATCGCCGCGAGCAGGCCGCGGTGGGCGAACAGCCGTGCCGGTACGAGCGGATCACGGGACCGCCTCTCCACGACGGCGAAGAGCGTCAGCAGGCAGACCGACAGCACCGCGCTCGCGAGGGCCGCGGACGTGTCCCAGCCCTCCGCGGGTGCCTGCACCAGCAGAAACACCAGGAGCGTGATCCCGCCCGTCGCAGTCAGCGCACCCGCCACGTCGAAGTGCCGTGAGCGGTCCCACGGACCGTCCGCGGGGAAGAGCAACCGCCCTGCCACCGCGAGGGCTCCCGCCACGGGCACGTTGACGAAGAACACCGACGGCCAGCCGAACGCCTCCACCAGGACCCCGCCGAGGAGGGACCCGAAGCAGAGCCCGCCGGCTCCCGCTGCACCCCACACCGCCAAGGCCCGGTTCCGGTCGGGCCCTTCGTCGTACAGGGTGGTGATCAGGGACAGCGTCGCAGGAAACAGCAGGGAGCCGCCGATGCCCTGGACCGCCCTGACGGCGACCAGGATGCCGGGCGCCTGGGCCAGGCCGCCCACGAGGGACGACCCCGCGTACAGCAGCGCCGCGACGACGAACATCCGACGCCGGCCGAGCAGGTCGGCGGCCCGGCCTCCCAGCAGCAGGAAGCCTCCACTGGCCACGACGTAGGCGCTCACCACCCACTGCAGGTCGTGGTCGGAGAATCCCAGCCCGGCGCCGATGTCGGGCAGGGCGACGTACACGATGTTGTAGTCGAGCGAGATGACGAGCTGCCCCAACGCCAGAACAAGCAGAGGGAGTCCGATCGACTTTCGGAGCGGAGCCTTTGCCGACTCTGCCGTGGACATCATCGATCACCTCCCTCGGGATCACAGTATTTGGAATTCCCGCGGAATGAATTTCCGGCAGACCGACGGTTTTCCGTCACCGTAGCAGCCCGATTCGGACTTGGGAATGGGCAACTTCTCGACGCTCATTGCGTATTCATGGAATATCAGGGCAGCACTGGGAACCGGCAGTCGGAAGCTGCCGGGTCGACGAGAACAGGTAATTCTCCAAAACGAATTCTTTACCCCCGCGTCAGTCCTCCCCCATGAGCCGACGGATCTCGGTGATGAGGGCGACCAGCGCCCGGCGCTCCGGAACGGTGGTCTCCGGATGCCAGAGGTCGATGAGCAGGCAAGTCCGAGGGCCTGTGCCCGCGTTGCGGGCCTCGTGCTCGAAGGAGTAGTCGAAGAGCAGGCACTTGCCCTCTTGCCAGGAACGCGTCTCCCCGGCGACCGTGATGCTGCACCCGTCGGGGATGTCCACCGCGAGATGCAGGTTGATACTGAAGTTCCACAGGTCACAATGGGGTTCGATGACTGCGCCCGGCAACAGAGTGGAGAAATGACATTCCAGGAGAGGGCATATCTTTCCCGTGGCAACGGCGACGTCTTTCAGCACCCGATAAGCGGTGGGAGTCGAGGCGGCCGCATCTTCGACGAGACTTCCGTCACGGAAGAGGTAGAGGGCCTGCCAGTTCTCCTGGCGTGTCAGATAGTGCTCGTAGTCCGAGAACACCTCCCGCCGTACCGCCCATGCGGTATTCAACTCCTTCTTGATCGCGTGATGACCGGCCTCCAGTTCATGGACGACGGGGGCCAGTTCGGGGTAGGCGTACGGGTCGTGCCAGGGAGTGGCAGAGAGCCCCGGCATGATCCACTTGGCTGCTCTCTGCAGCGGATGTCGTTCACTCCCACCCGGCTCCAGCATCTGCTCGACCCGAGCGATCGATTCCGTACCGAACTCGCCTCTGATCGCGGCGAAGGCGCTCTCTATCTCTGGCGTCATGCGGTTCTCCGGAGTTCGCCGGCCGGGTCACGGGGATGCGGTCGACGTCCGCAGACCGTTCCCCGGCGCTCGAACGTCACGATCGCCGCCGTGTACATGGCGGCAGCGCTTCGCAACTCGCCTTCCAGCAGACGTCTGCGTTCCACGTGTGCCGAACCACCTTCGCCCGAAGTTCCGCGCTTCGACCTGCCGACCTCACGCGGTGGTCAGCGGGTGTCGAGCTGCGCTGTCGAACTAGTAGTCGGTCGCGGGTGGGCTCGAGTTCCCGCGTTCTCCGGGCCGATTTCCCTTGCTCCGGTGACACTTGACGACCCCTCAAGAGCCCCCGGGGCGGATTGACGAACGGCTAGTCGCGCCGACGGGCCTCCGCCGCACCGCGGCCTCCGCGGTGCGGCGGCCGTGGGCCCGAGACCGCCGAATTCACCAACAGGTGGAGCAACCCGCTCAGCACCAGCCCCGCGGCACAGCCCACCAGGGCTCCTGGGACACCCTTCACGACGAAACCCAGCCAGGCGTAACCGCCCGCCAGCACGGCCAGGGTGGCAACGCCCAGGGGCCAGGCCCCGCCGATCCTCGTCCAGCGGTGTTCAAACCGGGTGGTCTCCTGTTCCCAAGGCCAACCCCGCGGCGCCCCTTCCCTCGGCTCTCGCGCGAGACCCCGCACGTGATCACCCCTCCCCCACCGCGGTTTGCGCAGTTCCGCAACCACGTTCGATCCGGGCTCCGGAGGGGTCCTTCCCTGTCGCCAAAGGGCGGAACCGGTCAGCTCGATGGGAGCCGGGAACCAGCGGGGAGCGCGCCCCGACCTCTGACGTATGGAGCCGAGAAGCCAGAGGTCAGGGCCGCCCTGATGCCGGGACGGGTGCCGGTGTCCCCCGCTCGCGGTGGACACCGGCACCCATTTCGTCACGCGGCGACGACGGCAGGGACGCGCGGCTCCTCGGCCTCGACCAGGAGTTCGACGAGGGTCGCCCGGGCTCGTGCCACCCGCGAGCGGATCGTCCCGATGGGACAGCCGCTGGCCTCGGCGGCCTCCTCGTAAGGAAGTCCCGTCAGCTGGGTGAGGACGAACGCCTCACGGCGCTCGGGGGGCAGCGCGTCCAGCAGGTCGAGCAGCGCCACACCGTCGTCGAACCCGGGCAGACCGCTCGGCTGGGCCCGCTCGGCCCACATCGTCCAGTCGTCCGTGTCGGCCAGCCGGGGCCGCGTGGCGGCGTACCGCCAGTTGTCGACCACCGTGCGACGCGCGATGGACAGCAGCCACGTACGCGCCGAAGAGCGCCCCTCGAACCGGTGCAGGCTGCCGAGCGCCCGCAGGAACGTGTCCTGCGTCAGATCGTCGGCGAGCTGGCGGTCGGAGGAGAGGTACGTGATGTAGCGGACGACGTCGGGGTGCAGGGCCCGCACGAAGCGGTCGACGGCGTCGGGGTCACCGGCGCGGGCGGCAAGGGCCCAGGCGGTGGCCGGATCGTCGGGCGATGCCGTCGCGCCGGGCTGATCCGCCGCCTTGTGCCCCGCGTCGCGCTTCTCTCGCGACGCGGGGACGACAGGAGTGATCACCTGATGTCCTTCTCGGTTGTCCGGGATCCGGCACCGCGACACGGCGGCACGCGCGACCGCGCGCTGGTACGCCGCCGGGCGTGAGTTCGCCGCTGCGGAAACGCCCCGGGACGGGAGGTGGGATGGGGCCGTACGACGTGAACGGCCCGTGCCCGAAGCCCTGGCACCGGCAACGCGGCACCTATGGGGACGGCTTCGGGAAACCAGCTGTCTCAGGCGACAGCGATCCCGGCCGGAGGCCCCCGAGAAATGATCGTGTGCGCGAGCGGCAGCCGCGGCACTCGCTCCGAACGTTCGCGCGTCGGCCGCAGGCGCGGCCCACGCGGCGGGGCGGGCCGCGCGGGCGACAGCCGCCCCGCGGGGAGTTATAAACATAAGAACCTGGCGCCCGAGTGGTGAGGGTAGG
>NZ_JBHVST010000095.1:0-35748 GCF_042885015.1 Streptomyces sp. NPDC058086
TCGCGCACGGCCGCGTACGAACCGGCGAAGCCGATACCCGCGATGACGAGCGCACCGGCGACGACCACACCGATGAGAATCCGGTGCATTCGTGTGAGCTGGATTGGCGCGGCCACCTGTACTCCCCTCTCCTTGCGTGTTGTTGCGCGCAACAGGGTGGCACATGTGTACGGCGCACGGGCGGCCGGTATGGCAGGAGCCCGGCCCGTGAGGCGACCGGGCTCCGTCAAATGCCCTGCTGGGCAGGCGAGTTGCGCGCCGAAGCCCGTTGAATCTCAGTACTTCTCGAATCTCAGTTCTTCTTGGTGGCCGACGCCGACGGGGAAGCCGATTTCGACGGGTTCGCCGACTTGGAGGGGGAGGCCGACTGCGACGGGGCGGTGGTCGCCCGGCTGCCGTCCTGGTTCGCGGAGGCCACCGCGGCCACCACCTCCTTGGCGGCCTTCTCCGCGGCCTTCGTCAGGTCGTCCGCGCTGGGGGCCTTGTCGCCGGCGAGACCGGCGCCGTTGTAGTCGAGCGTGATGACGACGTTCTCGACGCGCGTCACGACCGTCTGCTGCTTGAAGGAGCCTTCCTTCTTCTTCAGGCCGTAGCGCACCGCCGTCGACGCGTCGCCGATCCCGGAGACCGGCTCCGACCGGGCGCCCGTCGCGCCGGTCACCGTCTGCGCGTCCTTGACCTGCTTGTCGTAGTAGGTCTGCGCGAGCTGGTTGCCCTGGCCGCGGGTCGCGTCCGAGTCGAAACGCAGCAGGGAGACGTTCAGCCAGCGGAACTGGGAACCCTTGACGCCCTTGTTGTCGAGGCTGTTCCAGGAGCAGCTGCTGCGGTCCTTCGCGTCGTCCGACTTGCCCGACTTGGCGGACTTCACGCCCTTCGGGACGAGTTCGCCCAGTGTGTTCTTCGAGAACACCGAGCAAGAGGCCGGCAGTGTCGCGTACGCGGCCGGCTTGACGGCGTCCGCGGAGGTGCTCGGGGACGCGGACGAGGTCGCGGCGGTGCCCTTCTGGGCGGCGTTGTCGGCGCTCGAACCCGATCCCGAGCCGGAACCGGAGTCCGAGGAACAACCGGCGGCGGCGAGCACCGCCGGGACGGCGGCTGCGCTGACAAGGATGCGGGTGAGTCGCGGGGCTCGGCCTACTCGCTGTGCTGGTCGGTGCATGGTTCCTTCACTCGTGGCGCTCGTGGTGCGACCGCACATGGCAGGTGCGACCGGTCGGGTCCGAGGGGCCACGGTACGCGGTGAGGCAGCGATGCGTTTCCTGTTCGAGGGGTTCGCGTGGGGTGCCCCCGCGCCCCGGTGGACCCGTCAGCCGTTGAACCGGTCGACGAGCTTCTGTGCCAGATTCCGGGCCTTGTCCTGCATTTCTTTGCTGTCCGGGGTGCCGGTGGAAGCGGTCGGCTGCTCGGCGTACTCGATCCTCACGATCACGTTGGACGTGCGGAACACCACAGTCACGGTGCGCTGCTGAGCTGTCGAAGACGCGGAGTTGAGCTTGTCGTCGAGGAACGCCTCGTCGCCCAGGCTGCTGAGCTTGCGGGGCTGGAGGTCGGCGGGGGTCCCGCTCGCGCCGGCGGAGGTCGAGGCGGAGGCGGAGGAGGTGGCCGAGGAGGCGGGCGTGGAGGGGGTCGCCGAGGAGGCGGGCGTGGAGGGGGTCCCCGAGGGGGTGGCGGTGGCGGAACCGGTGTCGGACGGCGTGGCCGAGGCGGAGGCGGAGGGCTCGGGGAGGTTCGCCGCGGTCTCCTCGGTCGCGTAGATGTCCTGGGCGCGGGAGTCGTCGCTCACCGCGTTGTCGTAGGAGACCACGCGCTCGAAGTCGACGTTGAGATGGTCGGTGGCGTCCGTGGAGTCCACCTTCCAGCCGCAGCCGACGCGGCGGTCGGTGTCGTAGGTGAGGGTGGCCTGGCCCTCGTACGCCTTGTCGCGCTGGTCCTGGTCGGTGATCTGCTTGATGCCGGGCAGCAGGGAGTCGAGGCTGTCGTGACTCACCGCGGCGCAGGCCTCCGGGAGCGTGCGGTACTTGCCCGGCTGGGCGGCCGGGGTGTTCGCGCTGACGTCGCCCGGCTTGGGGTCGGCCGCCGTGCCGTTGTTCGCCGAACCTCCGGTGCAGCCGGCCAGCAGGGCCGCGAGGAGCGCGGCGATGCCGGGGACGTACGCCTTCCGCTGCACGGTCGGGCTCCTCTCGACGGCTCCCGGGGCCTGTGGCCGGGATGCTCTGTGGTGCTGTCCTGTGATTGTTCCTGGTTATTCGGTTGCCGCGCGGGGGCGGCCCCTGGAGACAATGTGTATCGCACGCACAGCCGTGGACGCCGGTCCGTTGTCCTATACGTCGACCTTGGCGCGGGTTTTGCGTTCTATGACTTTTGTCGCTTGTCGGGGGAATGAGGATGTTATGTCGTACGTAGAGATACCGGGCGCCAAGGTGCCCATCCGCATGTGGACGGACCCGGCGTCGGTCGAGGACGTGGCCCTGCGCCAGCTCCAGAACGTGGCCACGCTCCCGTGGATCAAGGGGCTCGCCGTCATGCCGGACGTCCACTACGGCAAGGGCGCGACGGTCGGCTCGGTCATCGCCATGCGCGACGCGGTGTGTCCGGCGGCGGTGGGGGTCGACATCGGCTGCGGGATGTCCGCGGTCAGGACGTCGCTCACGGCCAATGATCTGCCGGGGGATCTTTCGCGGCTTCGGTCGAAGATCGAGCAGGCGATTCCGGTGGGACGGGGGATGCACGACTCCCCGGTCGAGCCGGGGGGCTTCCATGGGCTGGCGACGAGTGGGTGGGACGACTTCTGGGGGCGGTTCGATGGCATCGCTGAGGCGGTGAAGTTCCGTGAGGAGCGTGCGACCAAGCAGATGGGCACGCTCGGATCGGGAAATCATATGATCGAATTGTGTACCGATTCGGACGGGTCTGTGTGGCTCATGCTTCACTCCGGGTCGCGCAACATCGGCAAGGAACTGGCCGAGTACCACATCGGCGTCGCCCAGAAGCTCCCGCACAACCAGGGACTGGTCGACCGTGACCTCGCGGTCTTCGTGGCGGACACTCCGCAGATGGCGGCGTACCAGAACGACCTTTACTGGGCGCAGGAGTACGCGAAGTACAACCGAACGCTCATGATGGCGCTCCTCAAGGACGTGGTCCGCAAGGAGTTCAGGAAGGCGAGAGTGACCTTCGAGCCGGAGGTCAGTTGCCATCACAACTACGTGAGCCGCGAGCGCTACGAGGGCATGGACCTGCTTGTCACGCGCAAGGGGGCCATCAGTGCCCGAGCCGGTGAGTTCGGCATCATTCCGGGCTCGATGGGGACCAGTTCGTACATCGTGAAGGGACTCGGCAACGAGAAGGCTTTCAACTCGGCGTCGCACGGCGCGGGTCGGCGCATGAGCCGCAACGCGGCCAAGCGTCGCTTCACGACAAAGGATCTGGAAGAGCAGACGCGGGGTGTGGAGTGCCGTAAGGATTCGGGCATCGTGGACGAGATCCCTGGGGCGTACAAGAACATCGAGCAGGTGATGGAGCAGCAGCGCGATCTCGTCGAGGTCGTGGCCAAGCTGAAGCAGTTCATCTGTGTGAAGGGCTGACGCGCGAAGCCCCCGGGCCGGGAACCGGGGGCCTCGCTCAGCTGGTCATTTGTCGGTCGGCAGGGGGACCTTACCGGTCCGCAGGCGCGAGCGGCGGACACAGCAGCTCTTTTGGGTTCGGCCGAGTTCCTTGGCTGCCGCGGCATCGTCGTTCAGTTGCAGCAGCACGCGGTCCTCCCACGCCATCCAGCGGCGACGGTCGGGTGCGACCCGCATGTTCGCCGGCCGGACCCACGCGGCCAGTGATTCGGCGGCAGTCTTCTTACGTTGCAGGGGCAGGCAGTCTTTGTAGTAGAGGTCAGCTACCAGCTCCTGGGCGTTCTCCTTCGTGTAGAGGATGTTGTAGATACCGTCTCGGGCGTTGCGCTTCAAGGTGCGCTCGGCTCCTGTGATCTTTCCTGCGTAGAAGCACAGGTAGGTGCCGATTGCGGTGCTCGCCGTGGTCAGGGCGATGAAGGGCCAGCCCTGCTTGGTGTGTCCGACAGAACCGTCCGCATCGATGACCCCGCGCAGGTAGTCGCGCCGCGAGAACTTCCCGCGCGGCGGGGTGATCGTCTTGGACTTGCGGCCGTAAGGCAGGCCGAGGTCGTTGAGCAGGGTCCTGGCTTCGAGCGAACACAGGGTCCAGGTCGCCGAGTGGTGGGTCTCGGCGAAGTTCGTGGATCGAGTGCGTTCGGTGATGCTGGTGTTGTACGGCGTCAGCCTCTGGAACTCGCGCAGGAGCTCGACGTCTCGGGCGTTGATCTCGACGGTAAGACGGCCTTTCTGGCCCGCCCCCTTCGCCAGATGTCCGTCCGCCTGTAGGAAGCCGAACATGTACGCGTACTCGGGGACCGTGAGGTCCATGAACTGGTGGGCGCTAGGCTCGCGTTCAGCCACAGGGAAGTCCGCCTTCCTTCTTGGTCAGGCCCTCGGGCGGGATGGCAGTCCCGGCCGGGGGCCGTCGTGTTTGATGTTGTGGCGCGAGCCTAGGTCGGGAGTTCTGGTGTCGTATGGGTGATCTATGCGGTTCACCCTTGTGAGTTAGCGGAGGCGCTTCTCCAGGAGGGTCACCGCGTACGGGCTGCCCAGGCCGCCGTCCTTGGCGATCTGTTCGCCTACGACGGTGTAGCCCGCCGCTTGGTAGTACTCCCGCAGGCGGGGGTTGGTGGAGAGGCAGTCCAGGCGGCAGAGGGTGCGGCCGGAGGCGGCGATGCGGCGTTCCGCTTCCGCGAGCAGCTGGCGGCCGGTGCCGGGCGGGGCCACGCGGCGGTCGGTCATCAGGCGGTGGATGTAGGCGGCGGTGGGGGGTTGGGGACCCCAGGCGGCCGGGTCGTCCCACCAGAGTTCCCAGGCGCCCGCCACCTGGTCGTCCAGGAGGGACAGCCAGACTTCGCCCTCCGTCAGGCGGGTGCGGAAGTGGGGTTCGGCGAGTTGGCCGGGCTTCCACTGGTCGATGCCGTGGGTGATCTGCCAGCGGGCCGCCTCGTCGCGGAGGCGGACCAGGGTGGGGATGTCGGCCTCGGTCGCCTGGCGGTAGGTGAGGGCAGAGGCCGGTTCGAGGAGGGTCGCGCGGAGGGCCGCGGTGAAGGCGGCGTCCAGGCCCAGGGTCTCCGTGACGTAGGACTGGATCGAGCCATACCGGGAGTTCATCGTCGACAGGAACCGGGTCATGATCTCGGCGGGTGCCGTGCCGTAGGCCGGCCACATCAGTTCGCGGTCGGGGTTGTTGGCGCGCCAGTCCGCGACCAGCAGGGGCGTGGCACGTTCCGTGAGGGTGAAGTCGTCGGTGATCGTCTGCTCGGGGACGTCCAGGAGGGACAGGACCAGCGCCGCCACCAGGCCCGTGCGGTCCTTGCCCGAGGCGCAGTGGAAGACGAGGGGGGTGTCCGATTCGGCCGCTGCCCCGATCAGTTGCAGTGTCTCGCGGATTTCCTTCGTGCCGTCCTCGGCGACCTCCGCGTAGCGGGCCGCCAGGTAGGGGCCGGGGGCGACGGACGGGGGCAGTGCCGCCTGGTCGTACGGGCGGTGCTCGATGCTCTGGTTGTGGTACGTGAGGGAGGGGTGCTCCGGGACGCGGCCCTTCGCCTCGATCTCCCAGGGGTAGCGGAGGTCCACGACCGTGCGGATGCCGAGGGAGAGGAAGAGGTCCCAGTCCTGCGTCCCGGGGGTCAGTTTGCCGAGCGAGTCCGCGCGGTACAGGCGGGACCGGCGGACCGTACGGCCGTCCGCGGTGGTGTATCCGCCCAGGTCGCGGAAGTTGTGCAGGCGGGCGAAGGGTATGTGTCTGTTCACATCGTGTCCGTTCACATCGCGGCAGCGTACGGCGGACGTACGGCTGCCGCGATCACTTCGCGTGGGTCACCGCGTAGATCATGACGAAGGCCACGATGTGGATGCCGAAGAGGAAGTACGCGAGGTACCACCAGACGTAGCGCTGGTTCTTCTTCTCCGCGGCGAGGTGGCGGCGCTCCGCGGAGGGCTCTGCCAGCGCTTCGCCCGGTGTCTCGTTCGGCATCCCGTCCGGCATCACAGTTCCCGGTGGACCTTGGTGTTCGACGCCTGGGCGCGGGGGCGTACGACGAGGAGGTCGATGTTGACGTGGCTGGGTCGGGTGACGGCCCAGGTGATGGTGTCGGCGACGTCGTCGGCGGTCAGTGGCTCGGCCACGCCCGCGTAGACCTTGGCCGCCTTGTCCGTGTCGCCGCCGAAGCGGGTCAGCGCGAACTCGTCCGTCTTGACCATGCCGGGCGCGACCTCGATGACCCGGACCGGCGTTCCGACGATCTCCAGGCGGAGGGTCTCGGCGAGGACGTGTTCGGCGTGCTTGGCGGCGACATAGCCCCCGCCGCCCTCGTACGTGCCGTGCCCCGCCGTCGACGACAGCACGACGACCGTGCCGTCGCCGCTCGCGGTGAGTGCCGGGAGCAGGGCCTGGGTGACGTTCAGAGTGCCGATGACGTTCGTCTCGTACATCTGGCGCCACTCGGCCGGGTCGCCGGTCGCGACCGGGTCGGCGCCCAGCGCGCCGCCCGCGTTGTTGACCAGGACGCCGATCGTCTTGAAGGCGCCGGCGAACTCGTCGACCGCCGCGCGGTCCGTGACGTCCAGCGCGTACGCGGTCGCCTGGTGGCCCCTCGCGTTGATCTCCTCGGCCAGTGCCTCGATGCGGTCCTTGCGGCGGGCGGTCAGCACGACGCGGTAACCGGCCGCGGCGAGCTGCCGGGCCGTCGCCGCGCCGATGCCGCTGCTCGCGCCGGTGACGACGGCGATGCGGGAGGAGGCGGAGGGCACGGCGGACGTCATGGGCTGCTCCTAGTACGTGACTATCTGGCGTACGTGGTGTGGTCGGTCCTCGTCAGGATAGGCAGGCGGGTGGCGCCCGCGGGGCCGTGGGCTCAGTTGCCGCCGCGCGGCGCGTACATGATCACGGCCATGCCGGCGAGGCAGATGAGGGCGCCGGTCACGTCCCAGCGGTCGGGGCGGTAGCCGTCCGCGACCATGCCCCAGACGAGGGAGCCGGCCACGAACACTCCGCCGTACGCGGCGAGGATGCGGCCGAACTCGGCGTCCGGCTGGAGCGTCGCCACGAAGCCGTAGACGCCGAGAGCCATGACGCCGGCGCCGATCCAGAGCCAGCCGCGGTGCTCGCGCACGCCCTGCCAGACCAGCCAGGCGCCGCCGATCTCGAAGAGCGCGGCGACCACGAAGAGGGCGGCGGAGCGGACGATCAGCATGCCGTCACTTTCGCACGGGCCGCATCCGCCGCTTCCGTCACCTGATGGACGGCGCCTGTCGACGGTCAGGGGTGGCATACATCGGGTGATCACGTGAGCGTGCGTGCGTGCGGGCCCCGAGCGAAGGAAGCGACGCCATGCGGATGATGGAGATGCGGCTGCGGATGCGACGGGGGGCGGGGATCGGTGTGTGGGTGCGCGGCGTGGGTGTGGTGGGTGCGGGGGCGGCCCTGACGCTGGGCGGGGCGTCGTCCGTCGGGGCCCTCGCTCCCGAGGCCGATCTCGCCTATCACGGCTCGGTGTCCATGGCGGCGGGGCTCGTCGACGTGCGGCTGACCCCGCGGAACCAGGGCCCGAGTGCCGTCGAGGACGCGACGGTCCGGCTGCGCTGGTCGGCCCCGCTCGCGGATGTGCAGCGGCTGCCCGGCGCATGCGCGCGTTCGGGCGAACGGGTGGTGGTGTGCCGCACGGGGCCGCTGGCGGCGGACGGGCTGGGGGACCAGATCGGGCTGAAGGTACGGCTGCGGGGGGAGCCGTCGGAGGTGACGCTGGAGATCGACACGGTGTGGGGCGGTGGTGCGGTCGACCGCGATCACGGCAACGACCAGGAGCGGGTGCTGGCGCTGGACACCGGGGACTCGTACGTGTTCTAGGACCTGTTTGTCCGACGCGGGTGAAGCGGCGGAGCAGGAAGCGGAGCAGGAAGAACTAAGGGGCGTGCCATGTCCGGGAACGCGCGTGCGCGGCTGCTCGACGAGTTGTCCACCGTCTCGCGCCGCTACATGGCCTCGTACGCGCTCTTCAACCAGGCCCTCGCCGACCGTCTGAAGCTGCACCCCACGGACATGCAGTGCGTGAACCTGCTCGGCCTGGAGGGCGGGCCGGTGACGATCGGCCGGATCGCGGAGCTGACCGGTCTGACCACCGGTTCGGCGACGCGGCTGGTGGACCGGCTGGAGAAGGCGGGTTATGTCGTACGGCAGCGGGACGCCGTCGACCGGCGACGGGTGCTGGTGGCGACCGTGCCGGAGAAGGTCGCCGAGTTCGGGCGGGTGTGGGACCGGCTGGGCGGCGGCTGGTACGCGCTCTTCGACGAGCTGGCGGACGACGAACTCGCCCTGATCATCGGGCACATGCGCCGCACGGTGAATCTGAGCGCGGAGTAGATCGCCCGCCTGCGGGACGGGGACTTTCAGGAGGCCGACGAGGACCGTCCGGAGCCTTCGGAGCCTTCGGAGCCTTCGGACGAGGCGTTGCCGTCGTCGTCGTAACGCTCCCGCGCCTCGTTGACCTCCTCGATGTGCAGTTCCGCCCAGTCCTTCACGGCGGAGAGCAGTCCGGCGAGGCTGGTGCCGAGGGGGGTCAGTTCGTAGTCGACGCGGACGGGCACGGACGGGGTCACCGTGCGGACCAGGATGCCGTCGCGCTCCAGTGAACGCAGCGTCTGCGTCAGCATCTTGGGGCTGATCCCCGCGAGCTTGCGGCCCAGGTCGCTGTAGCGCATCGACGCCTCGTCCGCCTGGGCGAGCGCGCTGACGACCAGGCTGACCCACTTGTCGCTGATGCGGTCGAGGAGCTGGTTGGTGGGGCAGCTGCGGATGAACGCGTTGTACTCGATCCGCGCCTGCGCGCGCCGCTGCGCCGCGGTCGTGGTCGCCATGACTCACCTCCGGGTGATGTACGCACCTTCAGGTGCCTACTTACCAAAAGAGAGTAACTCTTCCTAGGGTTGTTGCAACGGGAGAGAAACCCGGGTGAATCAGGCGAATCAATGCTTCAAGCGCGGGAAACAGGGAGAGCTGACATGCGGGCAGTGGTCGTGACGGAGTTCGGTGGGCCGGAAGCGGTGGAGATCGCGGAGGTCGAGGTGCCGGATCCGGGGGCCCGGCAGGTACGGATCAAGGTCGCGGCCGCCGCGCTCAATCCGGTCGACGCCGGGGTGCGCGCGGGCGGCTTCGGGGGCGCGGGGCGGCGGCTCGGACTGGGCTGGGACGTCGCCGGGACGGTGGACGCGGCGGGCGCGGACGCGGGGTGGAGGGTCGGCGACGAGGTGGTGGCGCTGTCGTACGGGTCGATCAAGTCCCTTGGCACGCACGCCGACTACGTGGTCGTGGACGCGGACGCGGTGGCCGGGGCGCCGAGCTCGGTGGACCCCGTCCACGCGGCCTCCCTGCCCCTCAACGCCCTGACCGCGGCCCAGGCCCTGGACCTGCTGGCCCTGGAGCCCGGGCAGAGCCTGGCGGTGACGGGTGCGGCGGGGGCGGTCGGCGGATACGCCGTCCAACTCGCCGCCCACCGGGGTCTCGTGGTGACGGGGGTGGCCCGCGAGGGCGACGAGGAGCTCGTACGGTCGCTGGGGGCGGCCCACTTCGCGCCGGGCGGCGTGGACGGGGTGGACGGCGTGGACGGGGTGCTGGACGCGGCGATTCTCGGCGCGGCGGCGTTGGAGTGGGTGCGGGACGGAGGGGCGTTCGTGGGCGTCATCCCGGGGGCGCATCCGGCGTCCGTACGGGGGGTGCGGACGGACGCGGTGGAGGTGAGCGCCGACGGGGCGCGTCTCGCGGAGCTGGTGGCGCTCGTCGACGAGGGGGTGCTCACGACCCGGGTCGCCGACACCTACGGGCTGGAGGAGGCGGGGAAGGCGCACGCGCGGCTGGCCGAGGGCGGGCTGCGGGGGCGGTTGGTCCTGATCCCCTGAGTCCGTGGGCTGCCCGGAGGGGCCATGGGGTGATCTCGAAGTCCTGGGCGCTTCTGCCCGTCATCCGTTCGGCTCAATGTTGTCGGTGGTGAGGTCGAGCCGCGGTCTGTGCCCGGGGCGGGATGGTGAGTGCCGCGTGCAGGAACTCGGTCACCCGCCTGAGCGCGGCCTCGCCTTCGTCGAGCATCGCGGCGAAAGCCTGGAACAGGTGCGGGACGCCCGGGGTGACCTCAAGTGTGACCGGGACGTCGTCCGCGGCCGCGCGCGCCGCGAGCCTGACCGCGTCGTCGAGCAGCAGCTCGTTCGACCCGGCCTGGATCAGCAGCGGCGGCAGGCCACGCAGGTTCGCGAACACCGGGCTGATCAGCGGATCCGCGGGGTCCGCGGCACCTGTGTAGTCCTTGGCCCGGACCGCGATGGCATCGGGGGTGAACGACGGGTCGACCGCGATCTTGGTCGTCATGCTCGCGCCGCTCAGCGTCAGGTCCGCGTACGGCGAGAAGAGCACGCCGGCGGCCGGCATCGGCAGGTTCTGCTCACGCGCACGCACCAGCAGGGTCCCGGCGAGGCCGGCGCCGGCTGACTCACCGACCACGGCGATCCGCGCCGGGTTGCCGCTTCCGGTCTCGCCGAGCAGGGCCCGGTAGGCGGCCAGGGCGTCGTCCGGCGCGGCCGGGAACGGGTGCTCGGGCGCGAGCCGGTAGTCGACCAGGATCACCCTCGTCCGGGTCCGGCGGGCGACGTTCGAGGCCAGACCTGCCGAGGTGCGCGCCGAACCGAACACGTAGAAGCCGCCGTGGAACCACAGCAGCGTGCCTTCCGGGGCGACGTCGTCGATGCCGATCTCCAGTACCGGGACCTCGCCCAGTCTGCCGGGGGTGAGCACCACGTCCTCGGGCAGCGGCCGGGAAGTGAGCATCCGGGTGAAGATCTCGCGCTGTTGCACATGGTCGCCGCCGATGTGGAGCGGGCCGTTGCGGAAGAGGGTGTCGAGCGCTTCGCGCTGCTCTTTACTCATGCCCTCAGCCTTCTGTAACCAGGGACTATGCGGCAATGCCATATGTTGCATACGGTGTATGTGTGCCACGTATAGATTCGGTGGACCTGAACCTGCTGGCGCCGCTGCACGCGCTGATCGAGGAGCGGCACGTCTCCCGCGCGGCGGACCGGCTGCACATGAGCCAGCCCTCGATGAGCCGGGCTCTCCAGCGCCTGCGTGCCACCCTCGGCGACGAACTGCTCGTGCGCGGGCCCGGCGGATACCGGCTCACTCCTCGTGCCGAGCGGATCCAGGCCGAACTGGAGCACGCACTGCCAAGACTCGAACACGTCTTCTCCGGCGAGGCGTTCGACCCTGCGACGGCGGCACGTTCGTTCCGCCTGGCCGGAACCGACTACACGGTCTCCGTGCTCAGTGGGGTGCTGCTCGCCCGAGTGTTCGAGCAGTCACCGGGCTCGACCGTGCTCTTCTCGCGCTGGCACCATGCCGTCTTCAGTGACGCCGAGCACGGCATCGTGGACCTGCTCGTCCACGGCGGTTCGGCTCCGCCGCCGCTGCGCTCGCAGGTGCTGTTCGAGGAGGACTACGCCTGCCTGGTCTCCAGCCACCACCCGCTCGCGCAACGCCCTGCCGTGTCGCTGCGGGACTATCTGGAGTGCGCGCACATCGTGGTGGACGTCGCTGACGGACGGCAGGGGCACGTCGACCGGTGTCTCGAACTGCTGGGCAGCCCGAGGCGAGCGAGCGTGACCGTGCCCTACCACGCGGCGGCAGCCGCCGCGGTGCCGGGAACCTCGCTGATGGCGACTCTGCCGAGGAGCTTCGCGATCCGGCACGCGTCGCCAGGGACCACCACCGTCATCCCGGCACCGAGCGAGATCGGCCCGATGAGCTGTGCGATGTCCTGGCATCCCCGCCTGGACGACGACGCCGCGCAACGCTGGCTCCGCGACACGATCACCACCACCACGCGGTGATGCGTGGGGGCTCCGCCTCCAGACCCCCGGATGGGTTTGTCGGCTGCGGGTGGGTGGGGGCTTGGCGCGCAGTTCCCCGCGCCCCTGGGGGCGGGGCTGCGCCCCGGCCCACCCGCGATCGGAGCCGGGTCAGTGGGTGGTGGTCGCGTAGGTGGTGGGGGGTACTCCCACCGTCGCTGTGAAGTCGCGGACGAGGTGGGCCTGGTCGGCGTAGCCGAGGTCGGCGGCGAGGGCGGCCCAGTCGACCGGGCCGGCGGCCTCCGCGCGGGACAGGGCCTCATGGATCCGGTAGCGCAGGATGATCCACTTCGGGCCGACGCCGACGTACGCGGCGAAGAGGCGTTGCAGGGCCCGTACGGTCATTCCCTCGGTGCGTGCGAAGTCGCCGACGTGCCGGATGGTGCGGTCGCCCCGGATGCGGTCCACCAGGGCCATGGCGAGGTCGGCCTGGGGATCCGGGCGCGGACCGAGACCCAGGAGGAACGTGTCGAGCGCGGCCACGCGTGCGTCCTCCTCGGCGGGGTCGAGGACGGAGGGGACCGTGGCGGCGTCCACCGAGGGAAACACCGTGTGGAGTGCGATTCGCTCGCCCGTGAGTGACGTCAGGGCCCGTCCCGGCGCGAAGGGACGGAAGCCCCCCGGGCGGAACTGGATCCCGCACACCCGTCCCCGGCCCTCCAGTTTCTGTGTGAACAGGTCGAGGCCGATGCCGGCCACCTCGCCGAAGCCGAGGGGGTCCTGACCCGCGAACCTCTGGAAGACGACGTTCACGGACGGGTGCGGGACCACGTGGGAGGCGTACGGCTCGGGCAGGTCCCAGTCGATCAGCCAGTAGTGCTCCAGGTAGGGGCGGAGCGGCTCGGCCGGTTCGCGGCGGCGGAAGTGGACGCGCGCGAAGAGCTCCGCGGCGTCGACGATGCCTCGGGTGTCACGGCGTGGGGCGGCCATGACGGGATCGTAGGACGGGGCACTGACAGTCGGGGTCGGGGGCGAGGGGCCGGGGGTGGATGGTGCGCGGAATAGCGAGGTGGGGTGGATCGTTTGAGGGTATAGTTGAATCGTAAACAACCTGGAGGGTGAGCGATCATGCAGTTCGGGATCTTCAGCGTCGGCGATGTCACACCGGACCCGACGAACGGCCGTACGCCGACCGAGGCCGAGAGGATCAAGGCCATGGTCGCGATCGCGCAGAAGGCGGAGGAGGTGGGCCTGGACGTGTTCGCGACGGGTGAGCACCACAACCCGCCGTTCGTACCGTCGTCGCCGACCACGATGCTCGGCTACGTCGCGGCGCGGACCGAGCGGCTGATCCTGTCGACGTCCACCACGCTGATCACCACCAACGACCCCGTGAAGATCGCGGAGGACTTCGCGATGCTTCAGCACCTGGCCGACGGGCGGGTGGATCTGATGATGGGGCGGGGAAACACCGGGCCGGTGTACCCCTGGTTCGGGCAGGACATCCGGCAGGGCATCAACCTGGCGGTGGAGAACTACGCGCTGCTGCGCCGGCTGTGGCGCGAGGACGTGGTGACGTGGGAGGGCAAGTTCCGCACGCCGCTGCAGTCGTTCACCTCGACGCCGCGTCCGCTGGACGGGGTGCCGCCGTTCGTGTGGCACGGCTCGATCCGGTCGCCGGAGATAGCCGAGCAGGCCGCGTACTACGGCGACGGCTTCTTCCACAACAACATCTTCTGGCCGGCCGACCACACCAAGCAGATGGTCGAGCTGTACCGGGAGCGGTACGCGCACTACGGGCACGGCACGCCCGAGCAGGCGATCGTCGGTCTCGGCGGGCAGGTGTTCATGCGGAAGAACTCCCAGGACGCCGTGCGCGAGTTCCGGCCGTACTTCGACAACGCGCCGGTCTACGGGCACGGGCCCTCCCTGGAGGAGTTCACCGACCAGACCCCGCTGACCGTCGGCTCCCCGCAGGAGGTCATCGAGAAGACCCTGGCCTTCCGCGACTACGCCGGTGACTACCAGCGCCAGCTGTTCCTGGTGGACCACGCCGGGCTGCCGCTGAAGACGGTGCTCGAGCAGCTCGACCTGCTCGGCGAGGAGGTCGTGCCGGTGCTGCGCGAGGAGTTCGCCAAGGGGCGCCCGGCGGATGTGCCGGACGCGCCGACCCACCAGTCCCTGCTCAAGGCTCAGGAGGTGAGCGTCGCATGAAGCTCGTCGTCGTCTCGGCGGGGCTGAGCGTCCCCTCGTCGACCCGGCTGCTGGCCGACCGGCTGGCCGCCGCCACCGCCCGGCACACGTCCGTCGACGTCCAGGTCGTCGAACTGCGCGACCTGGCGGTGGAGATCGCGCACAACTTCACCAGCGGCTTTCCCGGGCGGGCCCTGTCCGCGGCCCTGGAGGCGGTGACGGAGGCGGACGGGCTGATCGTGGTCACACCGGTGTTCTCCGCCTCCTACAGCGGCCTGTTCAAGTCGTTCTTCGACGTACTGGACCAGGACGCGCTCACCGGCAAGCCGGTCCTGATCGCCGCGACCGGCGGCTCCGCCCGCCACTCCCTCGTCCTCGAACACGCCCTGCGCCCCCTCTTCGCCTACCTGCGCGCCGTGGTCGTACCGACCGCGGTCTACGCGGCCTCGGAGGACTGGGGTGCGGAAGGCCTCGCCGAGCGGATCGACCGCGCGGCGGGAGAACTGGGGAGGCTCATGGAAGGCCTGGGCTCTGGGGCCGGCGCCGGGTCTGGGGCTGTGCGCAGGGCCGATGTGGCGGACACGGCGGATGCGGCGGAAATGGCGGGCGCGTCGGCGGCCGTGGACACCGACACCGCCGCCGCCATCGCGCCGCGCGCTCTCGACGGGGCCATCGCCTCGGCCCACAGGTTCACCGTCATCCCCTTCGAGCAGCAGCTCGCCGCGCTGCGGCCGTAGGGGGAGAAGGCCGTGCAGGCCGGAAGAGGGGGTGGGCCGCCACCGTCGTGCGCTTCCGGCCCACCCCCACCGCACGGGCCGGACCCCTACCGGGGGATTCGCGGGTCGGCCCGTCCTGACATACGGGACAGACTGGCCGCGCGAGGTAAGGGGCACGCGGGAGGAGGGGTGAGAGGCCGGTAAGAAGCCCACCCTCACCACCGCCCACCAGGTGGTACCCGGCCAGGGGCTTGGCAGACTGGTGGGGTGCCCCAGAATGTGCTGCTCGCCGAGGACGACCGTGCCATCCGCCATGCCCTGGAAAGGGCACTGACACTGGAGGGCTACGCGGTGACGGCCGTCGCCGACGGCGTAGAGGCGCTGGCCCAGGCCCACCGCACACCACCGGACGTCCTCGTCCTGGACGTGATGATGCCCGGTATCGACGGGTTGCAGGTGTGCCGGGTGCTGCGCGCGGAGGGGGACCGTACGCCGATCCTGATGCTCACCGCACTGGTCGAGACGGCCGACCGCATCGCGGGCCTGGACGCCGGGGCCGACGACTACGTGGTCAAGCCGTTCGACGTGGAGGAGGTCTTCGCCCGGCTGCGGGCCCTGCTCCGCCGGACCAGTCAGGTGAACGGCACCCCCGCCGACGTACCGGCGTCGTCGCCGTCCGTGTACGCGTCCGCGTCGAAGGAGGCGTCGGGGCAGATCTCCGCGGCCGGGCTGCGCATGGACATCCAGGCGCGCCGTGCCTGGCGCGGGCAGCGCGAGCTGGAGCTCACCCGCACCGAGTTCGAACTGCTCGAACTGCTCGTCCGCAACGCGGGCATCGTCCTCGACCACGCCACGATCTACGACCGCATCTGGGGCTACGACTTCGGTCCCGGTTCCAAGAACCTCGCCGTGTACGTGGGGTATCTGCGGCGCAAGCTCGACGAGCCGGGGGCGCCGGCGCTGATCCACACCGTCCGGGGCGTGGGGTATGTGCTGAGGGAGGACTGAGTGCTCCCCCGATGGCTCACGGGGCTGCGTCCCCGGCGGGTGTCCTCCCTGCGGGCCACCTTCACCCTGTCCTTCGCCGCCGTGGCCGCCGTGGTCACCGTCCTCGTCGGGTTCCTGAGTTACGACGCCGCCGCCCGGCTGGTGCGGGTGGACCAGCAGACCGTTTTCGCCGGGGTCGTGCAGGACCTGCGGGTCCAGGTGCGCGAGACGGCGTTGGACCCGGGTGATTTCTCGTCGTCCGACCCCGATCACGACGGGCCCCTGGACGACATCATCCGGCCCGCCCGTACGGATGTGCAGGTGCTCGGGCGCGGTGGGGTGATAGCCGACCGCGGGAACCCCGCGCTGCCCGTGACCGCCGCAGACCGGCGGACAGCCGCGTCCGCGGCCGCGGGCAAGTGGGTGGAGCACGGGGAGGTCGACGTCGCCGGCGACCGTTACCGGGTGGCGACCGTCGCGCTCGGCGGCGGGCGGGGCGCGGTGCAGGTGGCCCAGCAGTTCAGCGACACGGAGGATCTGCTGCGGGAGCTGCAGCAGCGGACCGTGCTGCTGGTGGGGGCGGTGGTGATCGCGTCGGGGCTGTTCGGCTGGTGGCTGGCCCGGCGCATCACCCGGCGGCTGGTGCGGCTGGCCGGGGCCGCGGAGGACGTGGCGCGCACCGGGCGGCTCGGCATCCAGGTGCCGGTGGCCGGATACGACGAGGTGGCCCGCCTCGGCCGCTCCTTCGACCGGATGCTCGGCCGGCTCGCCCAGTCCGAGGAGGACCAGCGCCGGCTGGTCCAGGACGCGGGCCATGAACTCCGTACGCCGCTGACCTCGCTGCGTACGAACATCTCCATGCTGCGCCGCATCGACGAGCTGCCGCCCGACGCCCGCGAGGAGTTGGTCGCCGACCTGGCGCAGGAGTCACGTGAGCTGACCGACCTCGTCAACGAGCTGGTGGCGCTCGCGGCCGGGCGGTCCGACACCGAGCCCGTGCAGCGGATCGACCTGGCCGATCTCGCCGAGGACGTGGCGATCGCCTCGCGGCGCCGCACCGGGCGGGACATCCTCGTCCGGGTGGGCGGTGACACGACGGTCGACGGCCGTCCCACGGCGCTCCAGCGGGCGATATCCAACCTGGTGGAGAACGCGGCCAAGTTCGACCGCGGGGGCAAGGCGCCGATCGAGATCGCGGTCACCGGTCCGGTGCGCCCCGGCGTCGGGGCGGGCGGCGGTCTTCCGGGCAGCGTCCGGATCGAGGTCCTCGACCGGGGTCCGGGCGTGGTCGAGGGCGATCTCGTCCGGGTCTTCGACCGTTTCTACCGCGCCGCCGACGCCCGCAGCCTGCCCGGCTCCGGGCTCGGTCTGTCCATCGTCCGCGAGGTGGCCACCGGCCACGGCGGAGCGCCGTTCGCCTTCCGGCGGGAGGGGGGAGGCGCGGTCATCGGGTTCACGGTGAGCGCGGACTACCCGACGGAAGAGGACTGACTGGCTGGCTGGCTGGCTGGCCGACGGACGGACGGACGGACTGACTGCCGGACGGGCGAGCGGGGTTACGTCACCGTGGCTAACCGACGTGCACGCGCGGTCGGCGGGAGCGGTCGGCTTCGGCCTCGCGCAGGACCTCTCGGGTGACGGGGGCGACCTCGCCCTGGCCGAAGAGGAAGAAGCGCAGGAAGTTGGTGAAGGGGTTGCCCTCGGTCCACTCGAAGTAGATGTGCGGAGTGCAGCCGGTGCGGTCGCGGACGTACAGGAGCAGGGCGGCCAGGGCGTTGGGGACGGAGGAGGACTCCAGGGTCAGGACGCGGTAGCGGCCGTGGAGCACCTCGCCGCGTACGGTCAGGCCCGACTCGAACTCCGAGGGGTCCAGGACGGTGACCTCGACGAAGACGAAGTCCTCCTGGGCCGGGAGGTCGTTGTCGGCGCGGATCTGCTCGATCTTCTCGCGGTACTCGGCCTTGTCGCGGTTGTCGGGTTCGTTGGCGATGAACCGGATCCGGCGGCTGGCTATGTCCCGTACGAACCGATCCGCCATGTCGTCCAGGCTCACGCTGGTCACCCGCAGTTCGAAGGCGCGGGCCAGCCGGGAGAGCAACGAGACGAGGATGATGCCGGCGATGAAGCAGGCGCCGATCTTGACGCCGTCGGGGCGTTCGATGACGTTCACGACGGTCGTGTAGAGGAAGACCGCGGAGATGACGGCGAAGGCGATGGTCCAGTTGCGCTGGCCGGCCTTGCGCGCGGCGATGGTCACGGCGATCGCGGCGGAGCTGATGAGGACGAGGACACCGGTGGCGTAGGCGCCGCCCTGCGCGTCGACGTCCGCGTTGAAGATCCAGGTGACGAGGAACGCGACCAGGGTGAAGACGATCACCATGGGGCGGACGGCGCGTGCCCAGTGCGGGGCCATGCCGTAGCGGGGGAGGTAGCGGGGCATGAGGTTGAGCAGTCCGGCCATGGCGGAGGCGCCGGCGAACCACAGGATGGCGATGGTCGACACGTCGTAGACCGTGCCGAAGGCGCCGCCGAGGTACTCGTGCGCGAGATAGGCGAGGGCGCGGCCGTTGGCCTGGCCGCCGGACTTGAACTCCTGCTCCGGGATGAGGAGCGTGGTGATGAAGCTGGTGAAGATGAGGAAGACGCTCATGATCACGGCGGCGGTGGTCAGCAGCTTCTTGGTGTCCCGGATGCGGCCGGCCGGCTTCTCGTCGGTGTCGGTGGCGTCGCCCTGGACGTGCGGCATGACGGCCACGCCGGTCTCGAAGCCGGAGAGGCCGAGGGCCAGTTTGGGGAAGACCAGGAGGGCGACCCCGACCATCGCAAGAACGTTTCCGTGTTCGGTGGTCAGGGCGCTGGTCCAGTCGGTGATCACATGCTCGGCCGTCGCCACGTGCCACAGGCCCACGACCACGACCACGACGTTGAGCGCGAGATAGATCCCGACCAGGACGACGGCGACGCCGATCGCCTCCAGGAAGCCCTTGAGGAACACCGCGCCGAGCAGCGCCACCAGGATGAGCGTGATCAGCATCTGCTGGTCGTGCAGGGTGCTGGTGAGATGGGGGTTCTCGACCAGGTGGGTGGAGGCGTCGGCCGCCGACAGGGTGATGGTGATCAGGAAGTCGGTGGCCGCGAAGCCCAGCAGGGTCAGCACGAACAGCTTGCCCTGCCAGAACGACAGCAGTCGCTCCAGCATCGAGATCGAGCCCTCGCCGCGCGGGCTCTCCTCGGCCACCCGCCGGTAGACGGGCAGTGCGCCCGCCAGGGTGACGATGACGAGCACGATGGTCGCGATGGGCGAGAGGAGTCCGGCGGCCAGGGCCGCGATGCCGGGCTGGTAGCCCAGGGTCGAGAAGTAGTCGACGCCGGTCAGGCACATCACCCGCCACCAGCGCTGCCCCTGGTGCACGGGCTCGGGCTGGGCGTGCGGGCCCTGCGGGGTCTTGCCCATGTCGGACAGTCCCTCGAGCATCCACGCACGCAGCCGGCTCGTACCCGTCGTACCTCCGGTACGAGAGTGGTCGGTGGTGGCCATCGGGGTGCTCCTGACGTGCTGCCCGGCGTGGTGCCCATTGTGGTCCGATTGTGGGCAATGGGGGAGAAAACGGCAGGGCGGGTGGACATTACGGCGAACGGGGTACGGCGGTGCGGTCACAGGGGTGGCAACCCCCGGTCCGGCACCCCGGTTCGGCACTCCGGTCCGGCGCTTCGGTCCGGCACTTGGTCCGCCCCCGCCGACGAGAATGCCGTGCTTTTCGCACATGTGGTCGGCCGACGGCGTCAAGGCCGCGTCAAAGTCGTCCGGGGCGACATCAGGGGCCCATCAAGGTCCGGTGTGCGTGACGTGAAGCGGGCGCAGACTGGGCGCGGCACGGGGGACACGGACGAGCGTCCGTGGCGTGCCGATGGAGGGGCTCGTGGCTGTCACGGCCGGTACCACGCACAGTCCTGCGGCGCGAGCCGGGACCACGCACAGTCCTACGGCGCGAGCCGGGACCGTCGGAGCGCCACCGCGCGTGGCGACCGCCCCCTCCGGGGGTGGGCACCAGCCTCGGCCCAGGCGCGGGGGGCCGCGATCGAGACGCCCCCGACGTGCCAGGCGGCCCCGAAGTCCCAGGCTCCCTCTCCGCCTCGCACACCGAAGAGCCGCCACCGCCCTGCACCGCCGCTTCTGGGCGACCCTGCCCGCGCGACTGCGGCTGCTACGGACCGTCACCCTCCTGCTGACCGTCGCCCTCGCCCTGCTGCTCGCGCTGGCCGGCCTCGCCGCCACCGGCACCTGGGACACCGTCGCGGGCCGCGACGCACCCCGCACCACCAGCGCCGCGGACCTGAACCTCGCCCTCAACGACATGGACGCGCAGGCCGCCAACCTCCTGCTGGCCGGCGGCGACGGGGGCAAGGGGCGGCTGGAGACGCCGTACGAGAAGGCGGTCGGCTTCTACGGTGACGCGCGCCGCGCGATCGGCCACGACCTGCGCGCGCTCGCCGTCGCCGCCCAGGGCGACGCCGCCGACGAGCACACCGTCGAGTCGCTCACCGACGACTTCGCCGAGTACCAGGAGCTGATCGGCCGCGCGCTGGAGAACGACGACCGCGCCGGCGGCAGACCGGCCGCGCTCGTCGACTACCGCGAGGCCACCGATCTCCTCCAGGCCCAGCTCCTGCCGAGCGCGAGGAAGCTGGTGGACTCCAACAACAGCGCCTTCAACCGGCAGTACGACCAGGCCCGTTCGGTGCTCTCGGCCCAGCTCGTCGCCGTCCTCGCGCTCGGCGCGCTGCTGCTCGCCGCCCTCGGCGTCCTCCAGTGGTACCTGGCCCGCCGCTTCCACCGGATCCTCAACCCCGGTGTGCTGGCCGCCACCGTCTGCGCGCTGCTCGCCCTGCTGCTCGGCAGCCAGGCGCTCTCCGCCTCCGCCGACCGGCTGTACGGCGCCCGCCGCGATGCCTTCGACTCCGTCGTCGCCCTCTCCCGCGCCCGCGCGATCGCCTACGACGCGAACGCCGACGAGAGCCGCTACCTGCTGGACCCTGAGCGCCGCTCGCAGTACGAGCAGGCGTTCCTCGCCAAGTCGCAGCAGCTGTACGGGATGAAGGGCGCGACCCTCGACTCGTACGACTCCGGGCTCGCCACGACCTGGAAGGAGTACCGCGCCGACCACCACACTCTGGACTTCGGCGGCGAGTTCGCGCGCGAGCTCGCCAATCTCACCTTCCCCGGCGAACGGGCCGCGGCGGAGCGGACGGTGGACGCGTACGCCGTCTACCAGCGCGACGACCGGAGGATCCGGGCCCTGGTGGCGCAGGGCAAGGAGCGCGAGGCCGTCGCGTTCTGCATGGGCTGGGAGCCGGGCACGTCCAACGCCCACTTCGGGGCCTGGATGACGGCGCTGGACCAGGTGACGGACATCAACCGGCGGCACTTCACGGCGGCGGTCCGCGCGGGCCGCTTCGAGGCCACCGGACTGCTCCCGTGGACGTGCGGTCTGCTGCTCGGCGCGGGTGCGCTGATCCTGCTGGGGCTGCGACCGAGGCTCGCCGAGTTCCGCTGAACCGGGGTCCGCTGAACAGGGGTTCGCTGAACGGAGTCCGCTGAACGGGGGTGCGGTGAGCGGGAGTGCGCCGAACCGGGTTCCGCCGTGGGCGCGTCACCGGTGCCGGGTGCCCGCCCGGGGCCCCGGCCCCTGCGGTTCCCCCCGCCGGAAGGACCCCGGCGCCCTGGCCGCGGGGCGGTCGGCACGGGCCGAGGACGTCAGCTGCCACGGCACGCTCGTGACCATCACCCCCGGGGTGAACAGGAGCCGGCTCTTCAGCCACAGCGCCGACTGGTTGTGCAGAAGGTTCTCCCACCAGTGCCCGACGACGTACTCGGGGATGAAGACGGCGACGATGTCCCGCGGGCTCTCGCGGCGGATCGAGCGGACGTACTCCACGACCGGCCGGGTCACCTCGCGGTACGGCGAATCGATGATCTTCAGCGGGACCTCGATGCCGTACTCCTCCCAGCGCCTGAGCAGCGCCGCCGCCTCTTCACGGTCGACGGAGACCGTCAGGGCCTCCAGCCGGTCGGGGCGGAAGGCGCGCGCGTAGGCGAGGGCGCGGAGGGTCGGCTTGTGCAGGGTGGAGACCAGCACGATCCCCAACACCCTTGACGGACGGGTGAGTTCGACTTTCGGGTCGGTCACCGCCAGCTCCGCGGAGGTGGCGTCGTAGTGGCGCCGGATGCCGCGCATCATCACCCACAGCACGATCGCCGCGAGTACGGCGAGCCACGCGCCCTCCGTGAACTTGGTGGCCAGCACGATCACCAGGACCAGGCCGGTGACGACCGAGCCGAGTGCGTTGATCCCGCGGGCAGTGTGGTGGCGGCGCCGCGGCGCCGGGTCGCGTTCCGCGCGCAGCTCTCTGTTCCAGTGCCGGACCATGCCCAGCTGGGAGAGGGTGAAGGCGGTGAACACGCCCAGGATGTAGAGGTGGATGAGGCTGGTGACGTTCGCCTTGAAGCCCCACAGCAGCAGAGCCGCGACGATCGCGAGCGCCAGGATGCCGTTGGAGAAGGCGAGCCGATCGCCCCGGTTGTGCAACTGGTGCGGGAGGTAACGGTGTTGGGCCAGGATGGACGCGAGCAGGGGGAAGCCGTTGAAGGCCGTGTTCGCCGCCAGGATCAGGACCAGCGCGGTCGCCGCCTGGATGACGTAGAAGCCGACGCTGTGCTCGCCGCCGAAGACCGCCGCCGCGATCTGCGCGATGACCGTGCGCTGGGTGTATGAGCCGCAGTCGCCGGTGAGTCCGGACAGCCGGCACGCGTCGTCCGTGATGTGCACCTTGGTGATCAGCGCCAGCGCGGTGACGCCCACGAACATGACGATCGCGAGGGCGCCCATCGCGCTCAGTGTCTCGGCCGCGTTTCTCGACTTGGGCTTGCGGAAGGCCGGTACGCCGTTGGAGATGGCCTCCACCCCGGTCAGCGCCGTACAGCCGGAGGAGAACGCGCGCAGCACCAGCATCAGCAGGGCGAGACCCGTCAGGTTCGCGTCCGAAGGATCCGGCGTGACCCCGTACCCGGCGCTCTCCGCGACCGGCGCGTCCCCGAGGGCGTAGCGGATCAGGCCCGTGACCACCATGACGAGCACACCGCCGATGAAGAGGTACGTCGGTGCGGCGAAGGCGCGTCCCGACTCCCGGACGCCCCGCAGGTTCATCGCCGTCAGGACCGCCACGAAGCCGATCGCCATCAGGACGCGGTGGTCGGCGAGGCGTGGGACGGCGGAGATGATGTTGTCGACGCCGGAGGCGACCGAGACGGCCACCGTCATGACGTAGTCGACGAGGAGCGAGGCGGCGACGACCAGTCCGGCGGTCGGGCCGAGGTTCGTCGACACCACCTCGTACGAGCCGCCGCCGCTCGGGTAGGCGTGCACCACCTGGCGGTACGACAGCACCACGACCGTCAACAGCGCCACGACCGCGGCCGCGATCCACGGAGTGAAGTGCAGGTAGGCAAGGCCGCCCAGGGTGAGGACCAGCAGGATCTCCTGGGTCGCGTACGCCACCGAGGACAGCGGGTCCGAGGCGAAGATCGGCAGGGCGAGCCGCTTGGGCAGCAGCGTCTCGTGCAGCTCTTCGCTGCGCATGGCCCGGCCGATCACCAGCCGCTTGAGAATCCCCGTGACGTTGAACACGGGCGGAGGGTAAGCCGGGGGAGGAGCCAGGAGGGGGCCCGACACTCACTCCGGCCTGCTCCTCCCTCGGAGGTCGTGCTCCTGCGGGCGCCCGCTCCCGCCGCCGGGGGCGACCAGGCCGGTCTCGTAGGCGAGGACGACGGCCTGGGCGCGGTCGCGGAGGGCGAGCTTGGCGAAGATCCGGGCGACGTGGGTCTTCACGGTGGCCTCGCTGAGGGTGAGGGCTTCGGCGAGTTCGTTGTTCGACAGGCCGCGGCCCATCAGGGCCAGCACCTCGAGTTCACGGGGGGTCAGCGGAGCGAGGTCGCGGTGGACCGCGAGCGTGCGGGCCGCGGCTGCCGGAGTCGCGGGGCGGTGCGCCGTGCCGGACTGCTCGGCATCGCGGGCGGTCGCGTAGCGCTCGACCAGACGGCGGGTGATCGAAGGGGCGAGCAGTGCGTCGCCGGTGTTCACCAGTCGCACGGCCGCGGCGAGGTGGGCGGCGGTGACGTCCTTGAGCAGGAATCCGCTCGCCCCGGCGGCGAGCGCCGCGTAGACGTAGTGGTCGAGGTCGAAGGTGGTGAGCATGAGCACCCGGCAGTGCGGGAGCAGCCGCAGGACGCGCTTGGCGGCTTCCAGGCCGTCCAGGTGGGGCATCCGGATGTCCATCAGAAGGACGTCCGGGCGCAGCCGTTCGGCTTCCGCGACGGCCTGTACGCCGTCTGCGGCCTCGCCGACGACGTCGATGCCGCGCGAGGTGAGGATGAGGCGGAAGCCGGTGCGGATGAGCTCCTCGTCGTCGGCGACGAGGACGCGCGGGGCGCGGCGGTCGGGGGCGGATTCGGTCACAGGCGCTCCAGGGGGATGCGGGCGCGGACGCGGTAGCCGCCGCCGATGCGGCGCCGGGCGTCGAAGCGGCCGCCGTAGACGGCGACGCGCTCGCGCAGACCGATCAGACCGCGCCCGGTACCGTCGTCCCGGCGTCTGCGGGCGCCCGGTCCGGCATCCGTGCTCGCGCGGTCGGCGGACAGCACGCTCGGTCCGCTGTTGAGCACCTCGACCCGCAGACTGCGGTCGGCATAGCGCACCGTCACCGCCGCGTTGCCGCCGTCGCCGTACTTGAGCGCGTTGGTCAGCGCCTCCTGGACGATCCGGTAGGCGGTGACGTCGATGCCGGGCGGCAGCGGGCGCGGTTCACCGGAGATCCGCACCTCGACCGGGAGGCCGGTGAAGGCGATCCGGTCGACGAGGGTGCTCAGTTGACTCAGGCTCGGCTGCGGTGCGAGTCCGCAGAGGTCCCCTTCGCCGTACGGCCCGGCCCGGTCATCGTCGTCGTCACCGTCGGGTGACGGCGCCAGCAGGCCCAGCAGGTGGCGCAGTTCCGTCATCGCGTCGCGTCCGGCCCCCTCGACGGCCCGCAGTGCGTTCTCCGCCTCGTCCGGCAGAGTCGCCAGCACCTCGCGCGCGGCGCTCGCCGATACGACCATCAGGCTGACCTTGTGGCTGACGATGTCGTGGAGTTCGCGGGCGATGCGGGCGCGCTCGGCCGCCACCGCCGTGCGGGCGGCGGCCTCCCGCTCGCGCTCCAGCAGCCAGCCCCGCTCCTCCAGGACCCTGCGATGGCGGCGGCGGGCCCGCGCCAGCAACACGACAGCGCCCCCGGCCACCGCCAGGCTCACCCCCGCGAGGGCGATGAGCAGCCGGCCCGTCCCCGATGTCCACACGCCGTCCATCGTGCCAGGCGGCCGGCGAGCGGGCGTCCACCGGCGGGTCCACCCCGTACATCGCCAGGATGACCACCGTCGGGGGTTACCTCCGGGGGCTGACGCCCGGGCGGCCCCCGCCGCCTACCGTCCCTGCCATGACCACCGAAGACATCAGCGACGACACGGCCCCGGGGGCCGCCCCGGCCGCCGCCCCGGCCGCTGTGCGCGACCAGGAAGCCGTGCGGGTGAGCGGCCTGCGCAAGGAGTACGGCGACACCGTCGCCCTGGACGGGGTGTCGCTGGAGATCCGGGCCGGGGAGGCGGTGGCGGTGATGGGTCCGTCCGGCTGCGGCAAGTCCACCCTGCTCAACATGGTCGCCGGGCTCGACCGGCCGAGCGCCGGCTCGGTGCGCGTACACGGCGAGGACCTGGGCCGGATCAACGAGACCGGCCTCGCACTCTTCCGGCGCCGCCGGATCGGCATGATCTTCCAGTTCTTCAACCTCATCGACGACCTGCCCGCGATCGACAACGTCGCCCTGTCCGCCCAGCTCACCGGAACGACCGCCCGTCAGGCCCGGCGCCGGGCCATGGAGTTGCTGGACGAGCTCGGCATCGCCGACCGCAGGAACGTCTACCCCGCCGCGCTCAGCGGCGGCGAGCGCCAGCGGGTCGCGGTGGCCCGCGCGCTGATGAACCGCCCCGCGCTGCTGCTGGCGGACGAGCCGACCGGCGCGCTGGACAGCCACGCGGGCGAGCAGGTGATGGATCTGCTCATCGACCTCAACGAACTGGGCCAGACCCTCCTGCTGGTGACGCATGATCAGCGGCTGGCGACGCGCTGTGCCGGCCGCCTGGTGACGATGGCGGACGGCCGGATCACCGGCGAGCGGACCCCGGAGCGGTCGGCGTGAGCGCGGTGTGGCGCGCCTCGCGCGCGGCCGTGCGCCGCCGTCGGCTGCAGACCTCCGTGATCGGGGTGGTGGTCCTGGTCTCCAGCATGGCCCTCGTGGTCGCCCTCGGCCTGCTGGACGTCGCGTCCGGACCGTTCGACCGGCTCTTCGGCCAGGCGCGCGGCGCGCATGTCGTCGCCACCTTCGACGCGGCGAAGGTCTCCGGTGCGGAGCTGGCGCGGACCGCGCACCGTTCGGGCTCGGGCGTGCGGGCCTCGGCCGGGCCGTTCCCGGAAGCCGTGGTCGACATGCCGCAGAACGCGGCGTCCGAGATGCCCGGGGTGGGGCCCGGCCCCCTGACCGTGGTGGGGCGGGCGAAGCCCGGTGGGCCGGTCGACCGCCTTGACCTCTTCGCCGGGCACTGGGCCACCGGCCGCGATCAGATCGTCCTGGCGTTGCCGGACGCGCCGGGGATGGGCGAGGGGCCGCACTCGCCGATCGGCAAGACGATCCAGCTGCCCGGGCTGGCGCCGATGACCGTCGTCGGCCTCGCGTCCGGCGTGAGCGGGACCGCGCAGGCATGGGTCTCCCCGCAGCAGATCGCGGCCCTGCACCCCACGACGTATCAGATGCTGTACCGGTTCGAACAGGCCGCGACAGCCCGGCAGATCACCGCGGACACCGCCGCGGTGACCGCCGGCCTGCCGTCCGGATCGCTGGTCGCCCACCAGTCGTATCTGACGCTGAAGGCGCAAGTCGCGGCCGCGCCCAACGCCTTCGTGCCGTTCCTCATGGCCTTCGGGATCCTCGGTCTGCTGGTGGCGGTCCTCATCGTGGGCAATGTGGTGAGCGGTGCCGTGGTGTCGGGCTTCCGGCACATCGGGGTGCTCAAGTCCCTGGGGTTCACGCCCAACCAGGTGGTCGCGGTCTACCTGGTGATGGTCTGCGTCCCGGCGACGGCGGGCGCGGCGATCGGCACGGTTCTGGGCGGAGTGGTGGCGCGACCGCTGCTGCACCAGGTCTTTCAGGGCGCGGACCTCGCCGCGGTGAACGTCACGCCGACGATCGGCTCCTGGGTGTACGCGACCACGGCCCTCGGCATGCCGGCCGTGGTGCTGCTGGCCGCGCTGATCCCGGCGCTGCGCGCGCACCGCCTGTCCGCGGCACGGGCGATCAGCGCGGGCAGCGCGCCCAGTGGCGGACGGGGTCTCGTGGTGCAGCGGTGGCTGAGCGGGGTGCGGCTGCCGCGCCCGGTGACCCTGGGCCTGGGCCTGCCCTTCGCCCGGCCCGGACGGGCCCTGCTCACCGTCTCCGCGGTACTGCTCGGGGTCGCCACGGTGACCCTCGCCACCGGCCTGTCGGCCACCATGGTCTCCTACGGCGACGCGGTCGAGGCCGCCGGCCGGGCCCAGGTGATCGTCGCGCGAGGGGAAACCAGGTTCGGGCAGACCGCCTCGCGGCACGGGGACGCGGCCACCCAGGCACTGCTGCGCGAACTGCCGCACGCTGCGGACGTGTCCGCCGTGGGCTACGCCGACGTACGGCTGCTCGGGCAGAGCGAGGACGTGTCGATCCAGGGTGAGCGCGGGGGGCGATCGGCTCTCCAGGACGACCTGGCCAGGGGCCGGTGGATGCGGGGACCCGGCGAGGCGGTGGCCTCCGGCCGATTCCTGGCCAAGCACGGTCTGCGCCTCGGTGACTCCTTCGCCCTGGGCGCGGCGGGCGCCCGGCAGGAGCGCGTGACCCTGGTCGGGGAGGTCATGTCCGGCCCGGCGGACTGGATGCGCGCGGACTGGACGACGGTGACCGCCCTGGCACCGGGCGCGCAGGCCGACCAGTACTGGGTGCGGCTCGCCCCGGGATCCGATGCCGACGCCTATATGAAGGCCGTCCGGGCCGCCGACCCGGGGCTCTACCCGAGCGTGAAGACATCGGTGAACGCCGGGGCCGTGACAGTGATCGGTTCCGCGTCCGTGCTGACCCTGATGCTGTCGCTGGTCGCCGCGATGGGGGTGTTCAACACGGTCATGCTGAGCGCCCGGGAACGTCGGCGCGACCTCGGGATGCTGAAATCCATCGGCATGACGCCACGGCAGGTCACGGTGATGATGGTGGTGTCCATGGCCGGCCTCGGTCTGCTCGGCGGGATCCTGGGGCTGCCGCTGGGAGTCGCCGCGTACCGGGTGGTGGTCCGGACGACCGAGCACAGCGCCCACCTCGCCTTCCCGGCCCGCATGCTGGACGTGTGGCACCCGGGTTCGCTGGCCCTGCCGGTCCTGGCCGGGGTGGCGATCGCCGCACTGGGCGCGGTGATACCGGCGCGTACGGCGGCTCGGCAGACCATCGCCCGGGTCCTGCACACCGAGTGACGGCCGCGCGACCTCTCGCTCACTCCAGCCCCGACACCTTGAAGACCGTCAGTGCCGTCTCGCGGTCGATCCGCTCCGAGACGCGGTGCAGCGCGGTCTCCCCGCACGAGAGCGTGGAGCGCAGGGCGGACAGGCGCGCGTCCTCGTCGAGGCGGCGCCACAGCGGCGGATTGGCGACCAGGACCCGGGGGTCGATCTCGACGCGTGCGCCGAACGTGTCGCGCAGCACGAGCCGCTGGGCGACTCCGTCGAGGCAGCGCACCGACACCAGGTGGTCGGTGCGCACCAGCCGCGCGCGCAGCAGCCCGCGCGAGACCAGCCAGCCCTCGCCCGCGGAGACCCGGGTGGGGTACAGCACGAGGAACAGCAGCACCGCGAGCGCGGCCCACAGGGTGGCGCGCGGTGCGGAGAGGGTGCCGACTCCCCAGTCGATGAGGACGAGAAGGGCGAGGAGCACGGCCGCGCAGCGGATCGAACTGCGTACGTCCTGGGCCCAGAGGCGGTCGCGTGCGACTTCCGCGGAGAGTGGGGCGGGTGCGTCGACCGCGGTGCGCGCGTTGTTGCGGCGGTTGCGGCGTTCCATACGACTGACGGTAGAGACCGGGGAGGCCGGAGGCAGCATGCCTTGACGGGTCTCTGATGACTTGGGCGTCAAGGATGCGACAAGAGGCGTCGGCCGCCGCTACGAGGCACAGGCGTCGGCCGCCGCTACGAGGCCCGAGCGGCCCGGCCTCCCGCGGCCCATCGCCCGAGCACCGGCTCCGCGAGGCATCGAGTGGGACGCGTCCGGCGACGGGTACCGGCTGCCGACCGAAGCCGAGTGGGAGCACGCCTGCCGTGCCGGGACGAGCGGACCGCGCTATGGACCGCTCGACGAGATCGCCTGGTACCGCGGAAACTCGCTCGCCTACCGGGTCCTGCGCGGCGGTGGCTGGTTCGACGAGCACTGGAGCTGCCGGGCCTCCGCGCGCCGCCGCAGTCACCCGACCTTCCAGGTCGACGACGTGGGCTTCCGCGTCACGCGTTCCGTAGTTGGTGAGTTAGTTGGTTGGTTCGTTGGTTCGTCAGCGCGCCCCGGCGTTGGGGTGCGGGCCGTCCATGTCGAGGTGATGCGGGCCGTGGTGGTGCTCGACGCCGACCACTTCCAGTAGGGCGTCCAGGTCATGGGCGGCCGCGGCGGTCGACATGACCGTGAGGGCGAGGCACGCCGCGGTGGCGAGGGCCAGGCCCGGGCGGCGGGCCAGAGGCGGGGCCAGCAGGGCGGCGACCCGGCGGGGGACCGGGCCCGCGCCGGCGAGCGGGCCCCGGCGGCCGAGGACGCCGCGGAAGCCGAGGGTGGAGAGGCGGGGGGCAGGGGTGCCGTGGGCGGCCAGGGCCGCCTTGCCGACCGCGCGGGCGACCCGGCGGCGGTCACCGGTGGCGCGGGCGGCCTGTTCGTCTGCCCAGCGTTCCACGGTGTAGGTGACGGCGGTGGCGAAGGGCCGCAGGAGGGGGTTGGCGGCGGCGCCCAGGCCGGCCAAGGCCACGAACAGGTAGTGGTGGGCGGCGAGATGAGCGCGCTCGTGGGCGAGCAGGATGTCGTGCTCGGCCTTGTCCAGGGTGCGCAGCATGCCGGTGGAGACGACGACCCGCCCGGGCAGCCCCGGCAGCGCGTACGCGTCCGGTGCCTCGTCCTCGACGATGACGAGCCCGTCCGGCGTGGGCATGCACGCGGCGTCCCAGATGGCGGAGGCGATGGAGCGGGCCCGGCGCCACAGCATCCGCGCCGCGGTCAGCAGCGCGCCGCCGAGCAGGAGGCCGGCGAGGAGCGCGACCGGCGGTTCGGCGGGGTCGTTGATCTGCGCGGTGCGGGCCGACCAGTGGCCGAGGCCGGCGAGGAACGGGACGTCTATCAGGCCGGTGATCGCCAGTAGTCCCAGCGAGATGATGGTCGCCACGCCCAGGATGAGTGCGGAGGCGGTGAGCAGCCAGGTGGCCAGGCGCGGTTCGCAGCGTTCGGAGAGCGGGCGGGCGCCTAGGGGCGCGATCACGGACAGCAGCAGCGGCAGATAGACGGCGATACGCATCCGGGCGGGCTCCTTGTCCTACCGGTCGGGGTCCGCGTCGGGTCCCAGCAGGTGGCGCAGCAGGTCCGCGTCGGTGTCGGACAGGCTGTCGGCGAAGCGGGCGAGGACCGCCTCACGGTCGGGGCGCTCCTCGAGCACGGTGCGCATCCGGCGGGCGGCGAACCCGGGGTCGTCGGTGACGGGCGCGTAGGCGTACGCCCGTCCGCGCCGGGTGCGGGTGAGCAGCTGCTTGGTGTGCATCCGGGTGAGGATCGTGACCACGCTGCTGTACGTCAGCTCGCCCCCGAGCCGTTCGGCGACCTCACCCGGGGTGAGCGCGGCCTCGGCCTGCTGGAGTACGCCGAGGATCTCGGACTCCCGCTCGCCGTTGGCCCTCTTGGAGCCCCGAGCCTGTGAATCGCCTGAATCGCGGCCCATGGGTTTGTCGTTCACCGGTCCATCTTCTACAGTCGTGTAAAACTTGAGCTTCTACGGCGGTGTAAATGCTGCCGTGGTCCGAGTCTGCCATGTGTCGCCGTGCGCCCGTGCCCCGGGGGACACGTGCTCGTCCTGTTCACCGCAGAGATGGATCCCATGAGTGCTATCAGCGTCGGCCAGGCCGTCGTCCTCGGAGTCGTCGAGGGTGTGACCGAGTTCCTCCCCGTCTCCTCCACCGGCCACCTCAAGATCACCGAAGGGCTGATGAGGATCCCGGTCGACGACACGGCCGTGGTCGGCTTCACCGCCGTCATCCAGGTCGGCGCGATCGCCGCCGTACTCGTGTACTTCTTCAAGGACATCGTGCGGATCGTCTCGGCGTGGGGCCGGGGGCTGCGCGACCGCGAGGAACGGCAGCACCACGACTACAAGTTCGCGTGGTGGGTCATCTACGCCACCATCCCGATCGTGATCGTGGGCCTCGCCGCCAAGCCGCTCATCGACGGGGCGCTCGGCTCCCTCTGGGTGGTCGCCGTCTCGCTGATCGTCGGCAGTGGCGCGATGTGGGCGGCGGACCAGATGGGCCGGCACAAGCGCGGTGAGGACGACACCACCTTCAAGGACGCGATGCTGGTGGGCTGTTCGCAGATCCTCGCGCTGCTCTTTCCGGGCTTCTCGCGCTCCGGCGCCACGATGTCGACCGCGCTCGTCCTCGACCTGGACCGGGTCGCCGCCACCCGGCTCTCCTTCTTCCTCGGCATCCCCGCCCTCACCGGCGCCGGTCTGTACGAGCTGAAGGACGCCGTCGGCGCGGGGGTGGGCGTCATACCGCTGGCCGTCGGCACCGCCGTCTCCTTCGTCGTCGCCTACGGGTCGATCGCTTGGTTGCTGAAGTTCGTCGCGAAGCACTCCTTCAACGCCTTCGTGATCTACAGGATTGTCGTCGGCGTCCTGCTTCTCGGGCTGCTGGGCTCGGGAGCCCTCAACGCCTGAGGGCTCAACGCCTGAACTCTCAACGCCTGAATGCTCCATACCTGACCGCCGAGCCGGTCGGCGCCGGTGGCGGCGACCTCGGTCACCCCTGTGTTTGTTTCCTTCGCCTTTGTTCCGGCGAGTCGGTGACGTCCCCCGTCATGCCCTCACCACTCTGGAGGCTGATCCGCTGTGCCCCACTCCGACAGTCCCACCCGCATCACCGTCATCTCCGCGAGCATGGGGGCCGGGCACGACGGCGCCGCCACCGAACTCACCCGCCACCTCACGGCGGCGGGCTTCCTCGTCGACCGCCACGACTTCCTCGACCTGCTGCCCGCCCGCATCGGGAAGCTGCTCTCCGGCGCCTACCTCCGGCTGCTGACCTGGGCCCCGGCCGGCTACCAGCGCATCTACGCCGCCACCGAGCACGAACGACGCCCCAACCCCGCCGTACGGGCCCTGCTGCGCGGCGCCGAACGCCGCACCCTCGCCACCGTCACCCCCGACACCCGCGCGGTCGTCTCGACCTACCCCGGAGCCAGCCAGGTCCTCGGCGCCCTGCGGCTGCGCGGCCGGCTCGCGATACCGGCACTGACCTACCTCACCGACTTCTCCGTCCACTCCCTGTGGGTGGCGCCCGGCATCGACGCCCACCTCGCCGCGCACGCGATACCCGCCGCCCAGGCGCACGAGCAGGGCGCGGCGGGCGTCACCGTGACCGGCCCGATGACCGACCCGCGCTTCACCCCCGCCGACGAGGACGAACGGCGTGCCGCCCGCACCCGCTTCGGCCTCCCCCAGGACACCTCGCTCGCCCTGCTGGTCGCGGGCTCGTGGGGAGTCGGGCCCGTCCGGGAGGCCGCCGCCGAGATCCTCGACACCGGGGTCGCGCTGCCGGTCGTGGTCTGCGGACGCAATCACACGCTGGCCGAACGGCTGCGCGCGGACGGCATCGCCCATGTGCACGGCTGGGTGGACGACATGCCCGGCCTGATGCGCGCGTGCGACGTCCTCGTCCAGAACGCGGGCGGGCTCACCTCGCTGGAGGCGCTCGCGGGCGGACTCCCGGTCGTCAGCTACCGCTGCATACCCGGGCACGGCCAGACCAACGCCGCCGCGCTCGACGAGGCGGGCCTCGCCCCCTGGATCCGCGAGCCGGACCGGTTGGCGCCGACCCTGACCGAACTCCTCCACGGTCCGCGCGGCCGGGCGCAGCGCGAGGCGGGCCTGGCCCTGTTCGCCGCGGCCCCCGGTCCCGTACCGGCCGTCACGGCGATGGCCCGCGCCCCGCTGTCCGCCCTACGCCCGGGACTTCAGAGTTCCTCGACCGCGGTACCGGCCGGGACGCCGGACCTGCCCGCAGCCCCCATACCGTCCCAGCGCCGTCCGGCCGACGCGCTGACCGGCGCTACGGCCGACGCGCTGACCGCCGTAACGGCCGACGCGCTGCGCCTTCCCGTCGCCACGCGGTTCGCCGCCAGGTCACGGCAGGCCCGGCGCCGTACGGTCCTCACGGTCGCCGCCGTCGCGGCCACCCTCTCCCTCGGTATCGGCGCCCCGCTCGCCTACGCCTACGGGGAGACCCCCGGCCACCACTTCGGTGCGCTCACCCACTACCTGGAGGACGACGACCGATGAGGTCAGGCCCGGGCCAGTTGGCCCGTAGCGTTCGGCGGGCCGGGGCGATCGCCCTGCCCGCGCTCGCCGCCGCGCACGCCGCGCCGGTGATCTCCACCTTCGGCCCGCTCCGCAACCGGGCCATGCCCCGCCTCGCCGGCCGCGGCCGCCTCGACCATGTCGCGCTCACCTTCGACGACGGGCCCGACCACCTCTCCACCCCGCACTTCCTGCGGCTGCTGGACGCCCGGGGCATCCGGGCGACCTTCTTCCTGCTGGGCTCGATGCTGGCCCGCTCGCCCGGCCTGGCCAAGGAGATGGCCGCCGCCGGGCACGAGATCGGCATCCACGGCTGGCACCACCGCCCCCTGCTGCTGCGCGGCCCGCGCGCCACGTACGACGACCTCGCCCGGGCCCGCGACGCCGTCGCCGACGTCACCGGCCGCCCGCCCACGCTGTTCCGGCCGCCGTACGGGGTGATGAACACCGCCGCCCACCTCACCTGCCGCCGCCTCGGGCTGACCCCGACACTGTGGACGGCCTGGGGCGAGGACTGGCGCAAACGGGCCACCCCGGACTCCGTCCACCGCACCGTCACCCGCGATCTGTCCGGCGGCGGCACCATCCTGCTGCACGACTCCGACTGCACCTCGGCCCCGGACTCCTGGCGCACCACCCTCGCCGCCCTGCCCCGCGTCCTCGACACCTGCGAGACGCACGGCTGGCGCATCGGGCCCCTGCGCGAGCACGGAGTCCCGGGCCTCTGACACGTCACCGGCCGTGCGGACACGTGCAGTCAGACGAGGTGGGCGAAGACCACCAGGTTCTCGGTGTAGTCCTTCGCCGAATGGTCGTAGTCGCCGGCGCAGGTGATCAGCCGGACCTCGGCGTCGCGGGTGTCGGCGTACACGCGCTTGTCGGGGAAGTCGTCCTTCGCGAACGTGTCGGCGCTGTCGACCACGAAGGTGGCGTCACGCCCGTCCGCCCTCTTCACGGTGAACTGGTCCCCCTCCTCCAACTCCCTGAGGTCGGCGAAGACGGCCGCGGAGATGGTCGTGTCGACGTGACCGGCGATGATCGCGGCCCCCGGCTCACCGGGGGACACGCCCTTGGCGTACCAGCCGACCAGGTTCGTGTCGTCGGCGGTCGGAGGCTGGAGCTTGCCCGCGGCGTCGACGGCGAGTTCGGTGAACGGGGCGTCCACGCCGATCTTCGGGATGAGCAGCCGCGTCGGCTCGGACCGCGGCAGATGCTTGCCCGCCGGCCGGGCCGAGGACGACGGTGCGAGTGCCGCCGCGCCATGGGGCTTGGCCGAGGGGTCGGAGAGGTCGGAGGGCTTGCCATGGCCGCCGAACAGGCTCAGCGCCAGGACCAGGATTCCGACGCACCACACGAACAACGGCACGCCGGGCCGCGGGCCCTGGAGCGGCGTCACGGACTGTGGCTCGACAGGGGAGGACAACCGGGATGCCATCGGGCACCACCTCACTGGAACACGTACGGAACAACTCACTGGACTACGGCGGCGGAGCCGGCGCGGCACGGGGGCAACCAGCCGGGCCGCCACGCTGTGCGCAGGCGGCGGCCCGGGCTGCTATGTCGTCAGGCATGGATCAGGACAGGCCGTGCGCCGCACGCTTGCGGCGCACCACGTAGACGCCCGCACCGGCGAGAGCCAGGACCGCCAGCCCACCGGCCGTCGTACCCGTCGTGGCGAGCGCACCGCCACCCGTGTGCATGCCGCCGCGGGGCTTGTCGCGCTCCGAGTCCGAGTCGTCCTTGCCGCGGCCGGAACCCGAGTCGTCGTTGCCCTTGTCGCCCTTGTCGCCCTTGTCCTTGTAGGTCTCCGGGTCGAACTTCTCGTCGTCCTTGTTCCAGTCGTCGCTGCGTACGGCGCTGAGGGCGCCGCCGCCGGTGTGCAGGCCGCCTCGGGGTCCGCGGTGCTCGGAGCCGGAGTCGTCACCCTTGCCGTGGTCGGAGCCGCCCTTCTTGCCGTGTTCGGAGTCCGACGAGTCGCCCTTGTCACGGTCGGAGCCCGAGTCGCTCTTGCCGCGGTCGGAGCCCGAGTCGCTCTTGCCGTGGTCGGAGCCCGAGTCGCTCTTGCTCGAGTCGTCACCGCGTACGGCGCTGAGGGCGCCGCCGCCGGTGTGCAGGCCGCCTCGGGGTCCGCGGTGCTCGGAGCCGGAGTCGTCACCCTTGCCGTGGTCGGAGC
>NZ_JBHVST010000095.1:35847-43453 GCF_042885015.1 Streptomyces sp. NPDC058086
CCGCCCTTCTTGCCGTGTTCGGAGTCCGACGAGTCGCCCTTGTCACGGTCGGAGCCCGAGTCGCTCTTGCCGCGGTCGGAGCCGGAGTCGCTCTTGCCGTGGTCGGAGCCGGAGTCCTCCCTGCTCGAATCGTCACCGCGCACGGCGGTCAGCGCTCCACCGCCCGTGTGCACCCCCCCGTTCGGCTTGTGGTGCTCCTTGCTGTAGGAAGAGTCATCGTGGCCCCCGTCACCTGCCGTGGCGGCGAGGGCACCTGGTGCGCCGATCGCGAGGGCGGCCGTGGCCGTCGCGGTGGCGAGGAGCATGCGGGCAGATCGCATCTTCGGAGTCCTTCCGTCGCAGCCAGGCAGCTGACACTGCGTCAGCTCGTGAGAACCCGACCCCGACGTGATCCACCGTCAATCCGCCGGGCTCCGCGCACCACTCGAGCCGCTCACCTGGCGCACCCCCGAGGCCGCGTCCGCCCGGCCCATTCGGCCAACCGATGACTCGTCAGACTCCACTGACCTGCTGTTTCGCCAGGGACGAGCGGCCGTTCCCCCGCCCGCACCGCGCCTCGGGTACTACCCGATCGGCGGCAACACGACTGCGCGCCCCGCACCTTCGGTCCGCCGCGGCCCTGGCGCGTCCTTGCCCCTCCACACCGCACCACGCCGGTCACACTGACCTCAGACACCCCCACCCCCGCGAGGTCCCCCATGGCGTACGGCCTGGCCCGCCGCGAACTGCGGCCGAGAGTTCCGCTGCGGCACGGGGAGGGCGACAAGCACCACCTGACCAGCGTCGAGGGGCTCGCCGCGCTCTCCCTGGACGCGCTGAGCTCGGTGGCGTACGGACCCGAGGCGATCGTGCTCGTACTGATCGCCGCCGGAACGGGCGCGCTGTCCGCCACGCTGCCGGTGACGCTCGTCATCGCCGGACTGCTGGCGGTGCTCGTCGTGTCGTACGGACAGGTGATCGCCGTGCATCCGGACGGCGGTGGCGCGTACGCGGTGGGGAAGAAGGATCTCGGACCGACCGTCAGCCTGCTCGCGGCGGCCAGCCTGGTCGTGGACTACGTGCTGACCGTGACGGTCAGTCTGGCGGCGGGCGCGGCCAGCCTCGCCTCCGCGTTCCCGGTGCTCGGCTCGCACCTGCTCGCGATCTGCCTGATCGGGCTCGCCCTCCTCACGGCCGTGAACCTGCGCGGTGTGGCCGAGAGCGCGCGGGTGCTGATGCTGCCCACCGTGCTGTTCATCGTGAGCATCCTCGGCATCGTCGTGCTCGGCCTGGTGCGAGGTCATCCCGTGGCGGTCGTCGGCACCGACCAGCCCGTCCACGCCACCGAGGCGTTGAGCGTCCTGCTGCTCCTCAAGGCGTTCTCCTCCGGCTGCTCCGCGCTCACCGGAGTCGAGGCCATCGCCAACGGCGTGCCCTCATTCCGCGAGCCGCGCGTCAAACGCGCCCAGCGCACGGAGCTGATGCTCGGCGCCCTGCTCGGCCTGATGCTCATCGGCATGGCCCTGCTGATCCGCCGTGACCATGTCGCCCCGCGCGGCGGCGTGACCGTACTCGCGCAGCTGACGGCGGGCGCGTACGGGACGGGATGGCCGTACTACGCCACCAACCTCATCGTCACCCTGGCCCTCGCCTTCGCCGCGAACACCAGCTTCGGCGGTCTGCCCGTCCTGATGAGCCTGCTCGCCAAGGATCACCGGCTGCCGCACCTCTTCGGGCTGCGCACGGAACGGCCGGTGTACCGCTGGGGCGTGGTGACCCTCGCCCTGCTCGCGGCCGTGCTCCTGATCGCCGTGAACGCCGACACCCACCGGATGATCCCGCTCTTCGCGATCGGCGTGTTCATCGGCTTCACCATCAGTCAGACCGGTCTCGTACGGCACTGGGCCGGGCAGCGTCCGCACGGCTGGCTGCGGCGCGCGGTCCTCAACGGGGTCGGCGCGGTACTGACCGCCGTGGCGGGCGTCGTCCTGCTCACCACCAAGTTCCTGGAAGGGGCCTGGGTGGTGGTCGTCGCCATCCCGCTGCTGATGCTGCTGTTCGACCGCATTCAGCGCTATTACACGACCGTCGGCCGGGAACTCGGACTCGGCGAGGTCCCGCCGCCCGTGCACGTCGGCGACTCCCTCGTCATCGTGCCGGTCGGCGAGGTCAGCAGACTCACCCAGCACGCGCTGTCGGCCGCCCGCGCCCTCGGCCACGAGGTGGTCGCGGTCGCTGTGCACGCCGACCCGGTCAAGGTCCGTGCCCTCAGGGAGAGTTGGGACCGCTGGAACCCGGGTGTACGCCTGGACGTCGTCGACAGCCCGCAGCGCTCGCTCGTGGAGCCGATCGTCGACTACGTCCGCAGGGCGCAGGAGTCAGGACGGCAGATCGCCGTCCTCATCCCCGAGGTGGAGCCCCTCCACCGCCGCTATCAGATCCTCCAGAACCAGCGCGGTCTGCTCCTCGCCGCCGCGCTGCGGGCCCGTACGGACGTGGTCGTCTGCGTGGTGCCGTACCGGCTCAGCCTCTGAACCGGCCGCCGCGCCGGAGCCTGATCCCGAAGAGGGTCCCGCGGCCCTGCCTACGGCCCCGGACCCCTAACGCGCCCCTGACGTGGGAGCCTCGGTCGCTCAGGACCTGTGCTCGGTCAGCTCCCGCGCGTCGAGCGGCAGCCACAGCCGGATACGGCGGTGCACCGAGGCGAGCTCGCGGGACAGGGGCGAGGGCGGCAGGGCCAGCACCGGGCAGACGGCGTGCGCGAGGCAGTACCGGGCGACGGACGGGAACAGCGACGGGTGCAGCCTTCCTCGGCACCCCGGGCCCACCACCAGCAGGTCGTCGGCCCGGTCGGCGGTCTCGACCAGCGCCCGCCCCGGTGTGCCCCGTACGACAAGACCCCGGTACGGGACCCCGGGCCCCGCGTCGCCGAAGGCGGTGCCGAGCGCGGCGAGCAGCCGGCGGCCCGCGTCCTGCCGGAGCATGGCCATCGGCAGTGGACTGAGCGCACTGCGGTGGGCGAAGTCACCACCGGGCGGCTCCCAGGCGATCACGGCCAGCAGCTCGGCTCCGCCGCGCCGGGCCTCGGCGGCGGCCCGGCGCAGGGCCGCCAGGCTCCCCGGCGAACCGCTCACTCCGGCGACCACGCGCGGTCCCCGCTCTTCCTCGCTCATCGCTCGCGCACTCCTCGACGTCGCTCCACACACGTACCCGTCCACCATCGAAGGGCCGCGGGACGGCGGCGGACCGACACTTTGGCGCGGGTCTGACGGCACGGGTGTGATTCCTGACGCCCGCCTGACGCCCCTGACGCCCCTGACACCGCGGGGCCGGGCGCGGGGCGCACGCTCGAACCGGGCTCTGACGTCGGTCTTACCCCTTGCTGGCACACTGGCCGTCCGTTCCGGGAAACCCGGGGAAGGAGCACCGCATGTCGATGGTCGGCAACCTGCGCAAAGTCGCCCGTCTGGCACGCGGCGGACGCCGGGTGGACCTGAGTCACCCCGCTCGCTCCCCGCTCGGCTCCGCCGTCGTCAACTGCGTCATCTACCGCGACGGCGTCCGCCAGGAGGCCGCGCCCAGCGTCGAGGAGTCTGTCGCCCGGGTCCGCAAACGCGGCGGCCAGGGCTTCGTCTGGCTGGGGCTGCACGAGCCCACCGAGACGGAGTTCGCCCGGGTCGCCGAACTGTTCGGCCTGCACCCGCTCGCCGTCGAGGACGCGGTCCACGCCCACCAGCGCCCCAAGGTCGAGCAGTACGGCGACGTCCTGTTCGCCGTCTTCAAGACGGTCTCCTACGTCGAACACGCCGAACTGACCGCCACCAGCGAGGTCGTGAACACCGGCGAGATCATGGTCTTCGCAGGCCCCGACTTCGTGGTGACCGTGCGGCACGGACGGCACGGCTCCCTCGGCCCCCTGCGCGAGGACCTGGAGGCCGAGCCGGAGCAGCTGGCCAAGGGCCCGGCCGCGGTGCTGCACGCCATCGCCGACCACGTCGTGGACGACTACCTGACCGTCACGGACGCCGTCCAGGACGACATCGACCAGGTGGAGACGTCCGTCTTCTCACCCCGCGGTGCCAATGGCGCCGACGCCGGCCGTATGTACCAGCTCAAGCGCGAACTCCTCGAACTCAAACGCGCGGTGGTCCCCCTCGGCCGCCCTCTGCACATCCTGGCGGCCGAGCCGATGCGCCTCATCGCCCCCGAGATACAGGCGTACTTCCGTGACGTCGCCGACCATCTGTCCCGGGTCACCGAACAGATCACCGCCTTCGACGGCCTCCTCGACTCCATCCTCCAGGCCCACCTCGCCCAGGTCTCCGTCGCCCAGAACGAGGACATGCGCAAGATCACGGCCTGGGCCGCGATCGTCGCCGTACCGACGATGGTGTGCGGCGTCTACGGCATGAACTTCGACCACATGCCCGAACTCCACTGGCGCTTCGGCTACCCCCTGGCCCTCACGGTGATCGCCGCGGCGTGCTTCGTCATCCACCGGGGGTTCAAGCGCAACGGCTGGCTGTGACCGCGGCCACGCCCGGGACATGATCCAGGGGCGCGGCTCTTCGTGGGGGAGACGGCTCAGGCGCCCCGGGCGAGACCCGAAAGTCCCGCCCGTGTCACGGAGAACCGGTGATCAGGGCCACACCAGGCAGTACGGCTGATGCCCCGCCTCGTGCAGACGATGGCTGAAATCCTGCCATTCGTGGAGGAGCTGGTACACGTTGAAGGCGTCCCGCGGGCCTCCGCGGTCCGGGACCGTCGACCAGATGAAGGCCGCCGCGCCGACCGCCTCCTCGCCGATGCCCCGCAGGGGGTCGACGACGGTCATGGGGAGCTTCACGACGGCGTAGTCGGGGTGGAGGACGACCAGTTCCAGGGGCGGGACCTTGTGGAGAGGAACGCCCTCGATCCCGGTGAGGACCATCGCGGCCATGGTCTCCGGCTTGATCTTGGTGAACATGCCGTTCATGCCGAGCTCGTCGCCGCCGAGTTCCTCGGGGCGCATCGAGATCGGCACACGGGCCGCCGTCGCGCCGTCCGGCGCGCCGAAGTATTTGTAGGTCACCCCCACCCGGCCACCATTCCCGCTTCCTGCCCTGAGCCGGTCTGCCCCGCGGTCCGTGTAGTCCATACCGTCCATACGGCCCGACGGGTCGATCCGCTCAGGATCGTTCTGTGATCCTTGCGACCCGGGTGATCCGGGTGATCCGGGAGAGCCCGGCGACCCCTGAGTCTGTCGTGCCTCGGCCGCTTCCTCCGCCTCGCGCCGGTGCCTTCCCCGCCGGGCACGCCGAGGACCGAGGTCATCGGTCCCCTCGCCCAGTCCGCCACCGCGATGCATATCTCCACCCGACTGCTTTTCTAAGGCGCGCGACCCCCGCCACGCAACCCGATCATCGTGACAGTGACCTCCCCCACGGCCGCACGCCGAAACGTACGCTGAAACACCTGTCCGCAGGATCTTCGCAGCCTCTGACACCATGGCTCGTGTGAGCTATCCGTACGAAGCCCCAGTTTCGCAGACTCTTTTCGACCGTGCGGCTGCCGTCACGCCCGGCGGCGTGAACTCTCCGGTGCGCGCGTTCCGCGCCGTGGGCGGTACGCCCCGCTTCATGGTGTCCGGAAACGGTCCATACCTGACCGATGCCGACGGGAGGGAATACGTCGACCTCGTGTGTTCATGGGGGCCGATGATCCTCGGGCACGCGCATCCCGACGTCATCGGCGCCGTCCAGGAGGCCGTCGCTCGCGGCACCTCCTTCGGCACTCCCGGTGAGGGCGAGGTCGTGCTCGCCGAGGAGATCGTCGCCCGCGTCGAGCCCGTCGAGCAGGTCCGGCTCGTCTCCAGCGGGACCGAGGCGACCATGTCCGCCATCCGGCTCGCCCGCGGGTTCACCCGGCGGTCGAAGGTGATCAAGTTCGCCGGGTGTTATCACGGGCATGTCGACTCGCTGCTGGCGTCGGCGGGGAGCGGGGTGGCGACCTTCGCGCTGCCCGACACCCCCGGTGTCACCGGCGCCCAGGCCGCCGACACGATCGTCCTGCCCTACAACGACCTCGAAGCCGTGAACGAGGCCTTCCACGCGCACCCCGGTGAGATCGCCTGTGTGATCACCGAGGCCTCGCCGGGCAACATGGGCGTCGTACCGCCCCAGCCCGGGTTCAACCAGGGACTCAAGGACGCCTGCGCGCGCAACGGCGCCCTGTTCATCTCCGACGAGGTCATGACCGGATTCCGGACCAGCAAGGCCGGTTGGTACGGGATTGACGGGGTGCGTCCCGATCTCATGACCTTCGGGAAGGTCATGGGCGGAGGATTCCCCGCCGCCGCCTTCGGTGGCCGCAAGGACGTCATGGAGCACCTGGCTCCCGCGGGGCCCGTCTACCAGGCCGGCACGCTCTCCGGTAACCCCGTCGCGACCGCCGCCGGGCTCGCCCAGCTGCGGCTGCTCGACGACGCCGCGTACGACAAGGTCGACGCCGTCTCCGAGCAGATCCGCGGGCTGGTCACGGAGGCGCTGAGCAAGGAGGGCGTGGCGCACCGGCTGCAGAACGCCTCCAACATGTTCTCGGTCTTCTTCACCGGGCGTGAGGTGCGCGACTACGAGGGCGCGAAGGCGCAGGAGTCCTTCCGGTTCACCGCGTTCTTCCACTCGATGCTGGCGCAGGGCGTCTATCTGCCCCCGTCGTCCTTCGAGTCGTGGTTCGTGTCCACGGCCCACGACGAGCGGGCCATTCAGCGGATCGCCGACGCCCTTCCGGCGGCGGCCCGGGCGGCGGCGGAGGCCACGGCATGAGCCAGGAACAGACGCAGGGTCAGATGCAGGATCAGATGCAAGATCAGACGCAGGGCCGGAATCAGGACATCACCGTCGTGCATCTCATGCGGCACGGCGAGGTCGCCAACCCGGACGGGGTGCTCTACGGGCGGCTGCCCGGTTACCACCTGTCCGAGCTCGGGCGGCAGATGGCCGAGCGGGTCGCCGAGCACCTGGCGCCGCGGGACGTCACGCATGTCGTCGCCTCCCCGCTGGAGCGGGCGCAGGAGACCGCGACGCCCATCGCGAAGGCGCACGGTCTCGGCCTCGACACCGACGGGCGGCTGATCGAGGCCGAGAACGTGTTCCAGGGGAAGACCTTCGGCGTGGGGGACGGGGCGCTGCGGCGGCCCGAGAACTGGAAGCACCTCGTCAACCCGTTCAAGCCGTCCTGGGGCGAGCCGTACGTCGATCAGGTCGTACGGATGATGGGGGCGCTGGACGCCGCCAAGGACGCGGCCCGCGGGCATGAAGCGGTGCTGGTCAGCCACCAGTTGCCGATCTGGATCGTGCGGTCCTTCGTGGAGAAGCGCCGGTTGTGGCACGACCCGCGCAAGCGGCAGTGCACGCTGGCGTCCCTGACGACCTTCACCTACCGCGGCGACAAGATCGTGTCCGTGGGGTACAGCGAGCCCGCCAGGGATCTCGTCCCCGCCCATCTCCTCGCGGGCGCCAAGCCGGTGAAGGGGAAGGGCAAGGCGTTCGGGGCCTAGGTCCTGTCGTCAAATTCCCGTCGTCCGCCCGGAGGGCGGGCCCCGCGGGGTCAGGTGCGTGCTCTCGGCGTGCCGGGCGCAGGCCCTCGT